>JAKSNM010000019.1 GCA_024399785.1 Paludibacteraceae bacterium | reverse complement strand
CGGTGTACGCAATACGTCGTACCGGGGGTTCGAATCCCTCACTTTCCGCAAAAAAGCAAACTAGGGAACCCATTGGGGCTCCCTAATTTGCTTTTTTTTTGAGAAGGCAAGGGCCTTCTCAACCCCCGTTCGGTGGGTTCTCCGCCACTCACTTCGTTCGTTCTGTCGATTATGCTCGCTACGCTGCGCTTTTCGAATCCCTCACAGATGGTTTTGTCTGCGCCGTGCGAATCCCTCACTTGACTCTGGCGTAGCAAATCAATATAATTGTTATGATGAACAGATTGCCGATTTCAAGCCAAGAAAAACCTCTGACAAATAGCATCACAATACCTGCTAGCCATCGCAAGGCGAAAAGGATTTCAATCGTGATGATTGCCAACTTGGTTAGAGGTAGTTTGATATCTCCTGCTGCTGACAGACCATATAATCCTGCCGCAGTAAAACAACACACCAAACCAAGGGTAACAACGTAGGGTAGCCATGCCCCCACCGTGTATAAAGTTTCATAAATATACGTCACATTATAGAAAGCAAACATCTGCTCTAATGCCAATAAACAAGCCAGATGCCCAACAGCAATCATAAAAAACACAACTGCTCCAATGCGTAGAAATATTTTTTTCATTGTGTATAAACATTTTTTAGAGACTGCAAAATTATATGTTTTTTTTGGAATATGCAAATATTTAAGCATAAAAAAGTCGATTCTAAATTAGAACCGACTTTTTTATGTGTTTGAAAACCAGCTTAGAACAGATAGCGGATACCCAGGCTGACACCTGAATACAGACCACCGATACCAAAACCAATATTGCCATCATGGCAGTTGTCTACACCAATTGTAGGACGCCAATCCAACGACAACTCCATTGGAAACCAGAAATCATAAGCAATGCCAATGTGACCAGCTACACCTGCATACCAATGCATATCGCTGAAATTATACAAACCACCGGCACCACCTACACCCATAGCCCAGTGCCACTCACCACGTTTGTCCCAAGGAACAGGAGCGTTGAATGGATCAATCCAATCGTAGGTAACATGACCACCGATACCAAATCCCTCTAAGAAAGGAACATGAGCAGCTACATCCAACATGTTCTTCTCACCAAAACCATGTTGATAAGAGAAACCTGCACTATAACCAAGGTTAGCACCAATGGCACGAGGACCATTAGCATAAGTCATAAGAGTAGCTGCAACGAATGCAACAAGAAAAACTAATTTTTTCATATCTAATTGTTAATTTTTAATTGATAATTCTTAATTTTAGAGAGACCCCCGAAGGAGCCTCTCTGATATATTACCATTTGGTACCGAACATACGCAGATAGCTCTTGTAGCGCCATTGAGCGTTTTGCTTAGCAGCCTCAAAGAGTTCTTCTGCCTCTTCTGGGAACTGTTTCATTACGCTGGCGAAACGAACCTCACCCTTCAGGTAGTCGCTAAACTTATCCCAATCGGGCTCTTTGCTATCTAGCGAGAATGGGTTCTCACCCTTGGCTTCCAACTCTGGGTTGTAGCGCCATAGGTGCCAATAACCACATGCTACGGCTTTGGCTTGCTCCTCTTGCGCTTTGCCCATACCAGCCTTCAAACCGTGGTTGATACATGGAGCGTAAGCAATCACGATAGATGGTCCTGGATAAGCCTCTGCTTCGCGGATAGCCTTCAAGGTCTGAGCCTGGTCAGCACCCATAGCCACTTGAGCTACATATACATAACCATAGGTGGTGGCAATCATACCGAGGTCTTTCTTGCGCACACGTTTACCCATAGCAGCGAATTTAGCAATAGCTCCGATAGGAGTAGATTTACTAGCCTGACCACCTGTGTTGGAATAAACCTCCGTATCCAAAACCAGGATATTGACATCCTCACCGCTGGCAATCACGTGGTCTAGTCCTCCGTAACCGATATCGTAGCTGGCACCATCACCACCGATAGCCCATTGGCTACGTTTGATTAAGTGGTCTTTGCAAGCCAAGATCTGTTTGCAGGTGTCGCAGCCACATTTCTCCATAGCTGCTACCATAGGCTCAAACAAGCGTTTGGTGACTTCAGCCGAATTCTTGTTCTCCATCCACTCTTTGAACATAGCTTTTAGTTCATCGGAGCAGTCTGGGCACTCCAAACCTTTTTGCATCAAAAGAACGATACGCTCTTTCATCTTGCGGTGTGCAATCTGCATACCTAGTGCAAATTCGCAGAAGTCCTCAAATAGCGAGTTAGACCACGTTGGACCCATGCCCTTTTCGTTGGTAGTATAAGGAGTAGAAGGCACTGCTGCCGAATAGATAGACGAGCAACCAGTAGCGTTACCTACAATCTGACGGTCGCCAAATAGTTGGCTGAGCAGTTTGACATAAGGAGTCTCACCGCAACCCGAGCAAGCACCCGAGAACTCAAACAGAGGAGTAGCGAATTGGCTATTCTTCACATTCGATGCGATATCAATCAACTCTTGTTTGCTCTTAACATGCTCTACGCAGTAGTTCCAGTTGTCTGCCTCTGCCAATTGGCTCTGCAAATCAACCATCTTGAGGGCTTTGCCAGTCTTAGGATTACCAGGACATACATCTACACAGTTGCCGCAACCCAAGCAGTCCATTACACCCACTTGCATGCGGAAATGCATACCCTTCATGGCGGTAGGAGCTTTCATCTCGCGTGTAGCACCATTGATGCCTTTCACTTCCTCGTCATCCATTACGAACGGACGGATGCAAGCGTGAGGGCAAACATAAGCACACTTGTTACACTCAATACAGTTCTCGCTCTCCCATACAGGTACGAAAGCACTCACACCGCGTTTCTCAAATTTGGATGTACCTGATTGCCAAATACCATCCTCAATGCCCTTGAAGGCAGAAACAGGTAGCAAGTCGCCGTTTTGTGCGTTGATAGGACGAACCAAGTTCTTGATGAAATCAGGGTCACCTGCTTGTACGCCCAGAGGAGCATCTTTTACCTCAATCTTAGCCCATGCAGGATCAATCTCGAGCAGTTGATACTCATCACCGCGATCTACAGCAGCGTAGTTCTTGTTCACCACATCCTCACCCTTCTTACCATAGGATTTCACGATGAAGTGTTTCATCTCTTCTACGGCTTTCTCTACAGGAATAACGCCCGTGATACGGAAGAAAGCAGATTGCAGAATAGTGTTGGTACGGTTGCCCAAACCAATCTCTTGTGCAATCTTGGTAGCGTTGATATAATAGAGCTTAATATCGTTCTCTGCGCAGTATTTCTTTACTTTGTCAGGCAAGTTCTTTTTCAACTCTTCGCCGTCCCAAATCGTGTTCAACAGGAACGTACCGCCCTTTTGCAAACCACGGGTAACATCATACATGTTCAAGTAGGCTTGTACGTGGCATGCTACGAAGTTAGGCGTAGTTACCAAATAGGTGGAGTGGATAGGCTCGTCACCAAAACGAAGGTGTGAGCAGGTGAAACCACCCGATTTCTTACTATCGTACGAGAAATAAGCTTGGCAATATTTGTCGGTAGAGTCACCGATTATCTTTACGCTGTTTTTGTTAGCACCTACGGTACCATCTGCACCCAAACCATAGAACTTAGCTTGGAACATACCCTTGCCACCCATGGCGATCTCCTCGCCTACAGGTATGCTTAGGAAGGTAACATCATCGTTAATACCTACGGTGAAATGGTCTTTTGGCATAGGCAATGCCAGGTTCTCATATACTGCCAACATCTGAGCAGGAGTAGTATCGTTGCTACCCAAACCATAGCGACCACCAATCACAAGCAGATTTTGCATGCCCAGTTCGTCCAAAGCAGCCTTAACATCCAGGAACAAAGGCTCACCATTGGCACCTGGCTCTTTGGTGCGGTCTAGCACGCAGATACGTTTTACGTTTGCTGGCAAAGCTTCTTTGAGGTATTTCAGCGAGAAAGGACGATACAAATGTACATTGATCATACCCAATTTCTTGCCATTCTTAGCCTCGTAGTCAATCACTTCTTTCAAGCACTCGCACACGCTACCCATAGCGATGATGATGTTCTCTGCATCAGGGTCACCATAGTAGCTGAATGGACGGTATTTACGGCCAGTGATTTCAGAAATCTTATCCATATAGTCGCTCACTACATCAGCCACAGCGTTGTAGTAAGGGTTGCAACTCTCACGGTGAGCAAAGAACACATCAGGGTTCTCATTCAAACCACGAGTGTCAGGATGCAAAGGACTCATAGCACGGTTGCGGAAAGCCTCCACAGCCTCCATGTCCACCAATGGACGCAGGTCTTCCATATCCACTACTTCTACTTTCTGATACTCGTGTGAAGTACGGAAACCATCGAAGAAGTTGAGGAAAGGTACGCGGGTCTTAATGGTGCTCAAGTGAGCCACACCTGCCAGGTCCATTACTTCTTGCACACTGCCCTCTGACAGCATAGCAAAACCAGTTTGACGGCAAGCCATCACGTCTTGGTGGTCACCGAATATACATAGCACATGGCTAGCCAATGTACGAGCCGATACATGGAAGACGGTAGGTAGCAATTCACCTGCAATCTTATACATGTTAGGAATCATCAGCAATAGACCCTGCGAAGCAGTAAAAGTAGTAGTTAGCGCACCAGCTGACAACGAGCCATGTACTGCACCTGCAGCACCTGCCTCAGATTGCATCTCTTGCACCAATACAGTCTCACCGAACAAGTTTTTGCGGCCAACTGCGGCCCACTCGTCTACGTTCTCTGCCATAGGCGATGACGGAGTGATGGGGTAGATAGCTGCTACCTCGGTAAACATGTACGCAATATGCGCAGCAGCGGCATTACCATCACAAGTCATGAATTTTTTTTCTTTCATCTTGTTTGTACTTAAATAAGTTATGTTGTTTATGATTGATCGAGTTATCGAATTATCGAGTTTTCGAGTGACTTGATTTCTAATACAAGAAACCAAATAACCACAATGGAATTTGTTTGCCTTGCCCCACTTCAAGATCTCCAATGGCAGCATAACGGAATCCCGATTGTTGGGGAGTGGTGGCGAACACGTCAAAACGTGTGCGACGATCCACTAAGAAAGTGCCAGTCTC
This sequence comes from Paludibacteraceae bacterium, assembly GCA_024399785.1. Classification (GTDB taxonomy): domain Bacteria; phylum Bacteroidota; class Bacteroidia; order Bacteroidales; family Paludibacteraceae; genus Colicola. The sequence continues at coordinate 15,351 of JAKSNM010000019.1, read as the reverse complement.
CGAAGAATTGAGTTTATACACTCCGTGCAACGCACTATAGAAGAACGTCTCAGCAATAGCTTGATCGTTGGCCGTGCGTGTAGGCAGCATATAGCATAGGTTGGGGTTTTGCATATAGATACGCGATGGTTTCATAGGGAACTGTTTCTCCTCTGCATACAGCAGGTTCAACAAGCGCGCATCTTTCAAATATTTAATATAGTTGATAATGGTTGAGCGAGAGGTATTGGTGGCTTCGGCTAGTTTGCTGATGTTGAGCGCACAAGGCACTTCTTCCATCAACTTATACAAGATGTTTTTGATACGATTGACATATGCTACCTCAATCTTATTGACCAACAGTACATCTACCTCAATCATCATATTCATCAACTTGAGCACTTTGTCCGAGTAGTTCCACTCTTGTGGCTCGTGCGGATAGTAGCCATATTGCAGATAGTCGCGAAAATAAGGTAAAGGTTTGATTCTTTCGCATATTTTGCTTGCTATCATTTCATGGTTGCGCAGAATATCGTCCAGGGTGAAAGCGGAGAAATGCGACCCTGTTTGCAGATTGAGATATTCGCGGAAACTATAGCCGCGCAGGTTGTACATTTTAACGATATGCCCAATATCAGAGTTTCCATCTATTAAACGCATCACAGGAGAAGCCGTAAAGACAATTCGCAAACCTACATAGTGGAAGAAACAGTCGCGCAACTCCTTTGACCAATTGGGATATTTAAACACTTGGTCTATCAGCAAGGTCTTGCCTCCTTCGCGTACGAATTCACCCGCGAACTCGTATAAACTATGTTCGGTGAAATAGAAATTGTTGAAATTAACATACAGAGTCTCGCGGCGTTTGTCGGGCTCTTGTAATAGCAACTCTTTGGCGTAACTAAGCAGAAAATCGGTTTTACCAACTCCGCGTCCTCCTTTGATGGCGATTAGGCGGTCTTTCCAGTTGATGTCATCCATTAATTGCCTGCGGACAGGCGTTTTGATGTGCTCTACTAAATAATCGTGGGTCTTGTAAAAACTCTCTAGCATACCAATTTTGTGTTAATTCATTTCAATTAGGCTGCAAAATTACAAAAAAAAAATGAGAATTGCAAACTCGACTTGACATTTTTTTCAAAAAAATGCACATAAGGGGGTAAAAAACGCAAAAAACTGACCAATTAGGCCAGTTTTTTGCAATAATGAGTAGTCATTATTCTTGTGAGATTGCTCCACTGGGGCACACATCAGCACAAGTGCCACACTCTACACAGATTTCGGGATCGATACTGTAGTGCTCACCTTCGGAGATAGCTCCCATAGGGCACTCATCTTTACAAGTACCGCAAGCGATACATGCGTCGGAAATTTTATAAGCCATAATCGTGTTCGGTACCAAATTCGCAAGGGCTGATACCACATACGCTCAATCAGCAAGCGATTTGGGCCTCCACTCTCCCCATGCGAACAAGTTCTTTGGGGACCCCGTTTGTTATTTAGAGCGGAGGGGGTGGGTTAATCATTAGACTAGTTGGAGCAAAATTGCTGCTTTGTTTTGATATATGCAAATGTTGGGTGTTATTTTTTTTTGCCCAAGGCTGCCAATAAACGTTGATTGGGTGAGGATAAGTGACTGTCAGTCAGTCCTTTCTGCCTTGCAAAAGTAGTCCAGTCTTTAGCTCCTTTTTCTTTTTGAGGCAGTCCCAATTGCAAATAGTGGCAATAGGCTATACCCAGCGCGTCGGTAGCATCCAGTTTCTTGGGCATCTGCTCATCGGGTATCTTCAAAAAGCGTTGCAGCATATCTGCTACCTGCTCTTTGGAGGAGTGACCATTACCAGTGATTGCCATTTTGATTTTCATTGGGCTATATTCGTTGATAGGCAAATCGCGGCTGAGAGCTGCGGCTATGGCTACCCCCTGGGCATGCACTATCTTAATCATCGTTTGGGGGTTCTTGTCCACAAATTGCGTCTCAATGGCCAGACAAGTGGGGTGGTGTTGGTCTATCAAATTTTGCAAAAAAAAGAATTCTTGCTGCAAACGAGCATATTGGTCGTCTAGTTTATGCACATCTTTTACCCCAAAAGTTACCAGGTCCACTTTTTGACCCACAACGTGGAGCAGGGCATAACCCATAAACAATGTGCCAGGGTCGATGCCCAAAATTAAGTGTTCTTGTACCAGTTTATCGATCATTGCTCTGAAACTATTCTTCATCTACGAGATAGATATCCTCGTTGTCTTTGTGCATTAAGTAATGCTCACGCGCAAATTTCTCCAGACTATCTATTTGTTGCAGACTGTTGATTTGGCGTCTGGCGGACTCTATGGCTTGGTTGGCAGCTTCTATCTCTTGCTCGGTTTGACGTATTTGTCGCCCGCGTTTAATGCCTTTTATGAGGCTCTGCTCACCTACAAACACAAAGATGAATGCAAAAACCAGCAGGGTGAGTACATATTTATTCACTACATACTTTTTTAACATCAATCCAATATATTTCCAATGAATAGGTCGCATAGGGAATGTATGATTTTTGCATTTGCGATGCAAAGTTACAATAAAAAATTGAAATACACAAATAAATGCACAAAAAAGTGGCCCGAAAGCCACTTTTCTGTATCTGTATGTTAAGACCGTACGGACTTAATCCTGGTTCAAAGTGATACGTTTGAAATCAGCGATTTGAACGTTCATCTTTTTCAAGATATCCTTTACCAACTCTTTGGCGTCGCTCAGGATATATTGTTGCTCTACCAAAGTAGATTCTTTCAAGAACTTAGCCAAACGACCTTGTGCAATCATTTCAATCTTTTTCATATTGAAATTAGCCTCAGCCTCTGCAGGTACGCTCTCGCGGATTTGACGAGCTTGTGCTGCTTGCTCCTCGGTGAGCCAACCTTTGGCGGTGTTGCTGGCAATATGGTCGTCGCTGTCGGCATGAGCAGGGTTGATACCTGCTTTGCGCAAAGCGTTTTCGATAGCCTTGGCAACCTCGTCTTGTTTGGTTTTGTCAATAGCGATAGCCAACTCTTTGTCTTTCACTTCTTGAGCTACATGGTCAGCATCCAGGGCTACAGGAGCCATACTAGCTACTTGCATGTTCACACCATGTACGGTATCGTGGTCAGCATCTGCGTTAGCAGCAGCTACCAATGAACTCAATTTATTACCAAGGTGGTTGTAAGCATCTACTACAGGAGCTGCCAAGAAAGCATAGTCGCTCAACTCCATTTTTTCGCCAGTTACACCACTACGCTCTGTTACCAGGTCAGCCATAGTCTGACCGTTGAGAGATAGGGCTTTCAACTCATCTAACGATTGGGGTTTATGCTCCATAGCTACGTCCAAAATCTTCTTGACCATAGCCACAAAGTCTGCGTTTTTAGCTACAAAGTCAGTCTCGCACTTTACGGCTACGATGCAACCAAATCCGTTCTCGGCTTTGGCCAATACGCAACCTTCAGAAGCTTCGCGGTCGCTACGTTTAGCTGCGATAGCTTGACCACGTTTGCGGAGTAGGTCTTTGGCTTGCTCAAAATCGCCATTGGCTTCTTCGAGGGCTTTTTTTACATCCATCATACCTGCGCCAGTCATGTCGCGCAGTTTCTTAATATCTGCTAATGTTACTGCCATAATTAGTCAATTAAAAATTAGTAAATTGGATAATTATTCGGCTTTAGCCTCTTCTTGAGCAGCTTCAGGAGCAGCCTCTGCTACTTTTTCTGCAGGAGCAGCTTCGGCAGCTTTGCGCACACGAGTACGACGCTCTTTTGGAGCAGGAGTTTCCTCTTTGCTACCTTCTTGTTGTGCAGCAGCTTCTTCGTCAGCTTTCTCTACTTGACGCTCGTCCAAACCTTCTTTGATAGCAGCGCAGATAGCACCCAAGATCACTTCGATAGATTTAGTAGCATCATCGTTTGCAGGAATTACATAGTCGATGTTGCTGGGGTTGGAATTGGTATCTACAATACCGAATACAGGAATACCCAAACGATTGGCCTCGGCTACAGCAATATGCTCTTTCATTACATCTACTACAAAGATTGCGCTTGGCAGACGAGTCAGGTCAGCAATACTGCCCAGGTTCTTCTCCAATTTCTCGCGTTGACGAGTGATTTGCAGTTTCTCACGCTTGGAGATGTTGTCGAACGTACCGTCGGTCATCATCTTGTCGATATTGGACATTTTCTTGATGGCTTTGCGGATAGTAGGGAAGTTGGTGAGCATACCACCAGCCCAACGCTCGGTAATATATGGCATAGCAACGGCTTGTGCAGCAGCAGCTACTACCTCCTGACCTTGTTTTTTGGTTGCTACAAACAGCACCTTGCGGCCAGATTTAACGATGTTTTTGAGTGCCTCAGCAGCTTCGTCTATTTTAACAACGGTTTTGTTGAGGTCGATGATGTGAATACCATTGCGCTCCGTGTAGATATAAGGAGCCATTGCAGGATTCCATTTGCGCTTGAGGTGACCAAAGTGGCAACCAGCCTCGAGCAATTGATCAAAATTAGTTCTCATTTGATTTGATTTGTATTAGCATTCTTTGAGTAGGAAAAATTAGTTCTCTGGATAATCAGGCTGCTAACTTTTCATCACAAAGAATTGTGAATAGATTAACGTTTACTGAATTGGAAGTGTTTACGAGCCTTAGGTTGACCTGGTTTCTTACGCTCAACAACACGTGCATCGCGAGTCATGAAACCTGCTGCTTTCAAAGCAGCTTTGTCCTCAGGATTGATTTTAACCAGCGCACGAGCGATAGCCAAACGCAAAGCCTCGGCTTGACCTTTGAAACCACCACCATCTAGGTTCACCTTGATGTCGTATTTCTCCTCTGCTTCCAATTTGGCAAGAGGTTGTTTAACGATGAATTGTAGAATTGTGCTAGGGAAGTAAGCATCCAGAGCGCGATCATTAATCGTGATTTGGCCTTTTCCTTCTTTTACGTAAACGCGAGCAACTGCTGCTTTACGACGACCGATTGCATTGATTGTTTCCATACTCTGAATGATTATTTAAGATTGTTAATGTCTAGTTGAACAGGTTTTTGAGCTTGCATGTTATGCTCTGCACCTTCGAAAATAAAAAGATTGTTGATCAAAGCATCGCCCAGACGATTCTTTGGCAGCATACCTTTCACCACTTTGCGAATCAAACGATCAGCACCCTTCTCTAGTAGTTGAGCAGGAGTCATTTCACGTTGACCACCGGGGAAACCCGTGTAGCGGATGTAAATACGATCGTTCCACTTGTTGCCTGTGAGTTGCACTTTGGCAGCGTTAATGATGATTACGTTGTCTCCGCAATCTACATTAGGTGTGAAACTGGGTTTGTACTTGCCACGCAAGATCTTAGCAATCTTGGTGCACATACGGCCAAGCACTTGGCCTTCAGCATCAACAACAACCCATCCTTTTTGGATAGTTTGCTTGTTCGCTGATACAGTCTTGTAAGATAATGTATCCATTTGTTTGTTAGTTTATATGACCAAGCCGACAGACATCTTTTACGTCCCTAAATGGACCACTGCCCAACTTGGCGATTGTTTTGTTTGTTAAAAAAGCGTGCAAAATTACAATATTTTTTTCACATATACAAATTTTGTGGCATTTTTTTTGCATTTTTTTTGCCAATAGAGCCAATCTAAGCCATATTGGGTTTCTTTCATCCACTGTTCAACACTTTTTGTACCCATCCGTGTCTCTGCATCTATTTGAACTTGATAGGCTTGTGCTTGCGCTTCCAAACGACTAAGCACTTTGGGGTATATCTTATCAAAGATAGTGGGATTGTCGGTGTACCAAACGAGTGAGGAATCAAACTGTGCCTGTGTGGTGCCATGGTCGTGAAGAATAACTAAAAAATAGCCCCGTACTTCCTCGTCGTGCCCATAGGCATAGCCTGCCTCTTGCATCATGCCCTCGGCGATATGCAGGTCTACCAATATATCCTCCATCTGTTTGGACGATAATATCCCCTTGGGACGACACCCAAGAAACATTGTTAAGACAATAAATAGTATGATTAATCTACTTTTCATCTTTTTTACTAAGGCTGTTATCCAAATCTTTTCTAAACCAAATCAGAATACAAATCACGGCTATAGTAATGCAACTATCGGCCAGATTAAATACGGGTTGAAAGAAGATACACTCGCCAGCTGCGTTGTGGATGAGTGGGAAATAGAGCATATCAATCACACGTCCGTAGAACCAATCGGCATAGCCAAACCACTTGCCATAGAATACGCAATCGATTATGTTGCCCAACGCACCAGCCGTAACGAGTGCCACCATGGCCAAATAGCCCGTGCGAGTCTGCTGTCTATGGATCAATATGTGTGCATAATAGCCTAATATACCTACTGCCACAATGCGGAACAGCGTGAGAAAAATCTTATTGAACCACTCGATGCCAAATGCCATTCCGTCGTTCTCAATATAACATAATTGGAAGAAAGGAAACACCTCTCGCGCCTCACCTAAAACAAAGTGTGCGTGTATGTATAGTTTGAGTGCTTGGTCTAGCAACACCATCACTACTACGATGGCAGTAAAGAGAATAGTTTGCTTTTGTTTCATAACTGAAAAGCCTGTTTGATGGCATCTACACGGTCTAGTTTTTCCCAAGTGAAGAGTTCAACTTGTTGCGTGAATTGTTCCCCATTTTCGTGGATAAAGGTTTTGGCTACTACTTCGTTTTTGCGTCCGAAATGGCCGTAGGAAGCTGTTTCTTCATACATAGGCTGACGCAGTTTGAGTGTTTGCTCAATAGCTCCTGGACGCAGGTCAAACAAGTTATTTATCTTGTCTGCAATCACATCGTCTGCTACAATGCCTGTACCAAAGGTCTCTACACATAGGCTCACAGGTTTGGCTACGCCAATGGCATAACTAATCTGCACCAACATCTGTTGGGCGACACCTGCGGCTACCATGTTCTTGGCAATATAGCGTGCCATATAGGCTGCGGAACGATCTACTTTTGATGGATCTTTTCCAGAGAAGGCTCCTCCGCCGTGGGCACCACGTCCTCCGTAGGTATCTACGATAATCTTTCGCCCAGTCAGTCCTGTATCTCCGTGAGGACCACCAATCACAAATTGGCCTGTAGGGTTGACCAGCAACTTGAAGTCGTCTTTCAACAGCTCACCATAGCGTTTGTCGCGTTTGGCTACTTCGGGCAGCAAGATAGTACGTATGTCATGCTCGATTTGGGCTTGGGTCACATCGGGGTCATGTTGGGTAGAAACAACAATCGTGTTGAGACGTTGAGGCTCGTTCTTTTCGTTATACGCAATCGTTACTTGTGACTTAGCGTCGGGGCGTAGATATTGCATCTGCTTGCCTTCCTTACGTATGCGTGCGAGTGTATATACTAAGGTGTGTGCCAGGTCCAGGGTAAGGGGCATATAACTTTCGGTCTCGTTGGTTGCATAGCCAAACATCATGCCCTGGTCTCCTGCACCTTGGGTCAGTTTATCTGTTTGGGTTACACCTCGATCGATGTCTGCCGATTGCTCGTGCAGAGCCTGCAGAATACCACAAGACTCGGCTTCAAATTTATAGGCAGCCTTGGTGTAGCCGATGCGTTGAATAGTTTGGCGTACTACGGCTGGTATATCTACATAACATTTGGCTTTCACTTCGCCCGCCACAATTACTTGACCTGTGGTCACCATAGTCTCACATGCTACGTGACATTCTGGATCTTGGGATAGAAAATTGTCTAATACGGCGTCGCTGATTTGGTCTGCGACTTTGTCTGGGTGCCCTTCTGACACCGACTCAGAGGTAAATAAATACGTTTTCATTTTAGCATTTGGTTTTGTTAGATGGAGGTTGCAAGTTGATTAAATCTGTCCCCCAAGGATATTGGTTATTGTTTGTTGCAAGGTCTCACGAAATTGCTCCGTTGAACCTATGTCTTTGATTGCTTTTAGATTGACTACACGTTGTCGTACTGACTGCACAGCATGTTTTTCTAGTTTCTCTTTTGATGGTGTCAGAGCACGTTGCAATACCTCAAAATTTACGTCATACAACATGGTAGAGTGTATGATAGTGGCATTGGGCAAAGCCTGGCAGGCACTACCTGACACTTTGTGCCCATCTACCAATATATCATTATGCTCTGTACTCACAGCAGGATAGCCCATCTGTTGCAAGGCGCATGCTACTTGCTTGATAAAGTCGGCAAACACCTGCTCGCTATGGGTGTTGGGAGTGATATAAGACAGCATCACATTACCTCTGTCGGCATAGACACATCCCCCTCCGCTGTGGCGTTGTACCATGGCAATACCCTGCGCTTGACAATAGGCAATGTCCATCTCCTGCGCTTGCACTTGGTGATAGCCATAAATAACGGTTGGTGGAGCTATCCAAGTGAAGAAAGTGGGCTCACTTATCGTTTGGGCGATGGCATGTTCTTGCTCTAGATACCATGCCAAGGGTTGGTTGTTTTCTAGTATTGCGGTTCGCATAGTTCTTTGCCGCGACAGAAGCGGCGTTTGATATCACGGTCATCACCTAAGTAGAAATAACGTTCCAGTCGTTCCTCCAAGGTGTAGTGGTCAAAGTTGAGATAATGGTCATCTATCACCAGGGCATCAAATTCGTAACCAGGGTTGAAGCATCCCACTTGACCAAAGTACTTACCACCAGCCGTTGTGGCGAGGTAGAACGCTTCGCTTTGACTTAAGAAACGCGTTTGACCTGCGGATTCTCCGTAGTGGTATTTGCTGACTTGTATAGCATATTGTATGGCGCGCAGCATCGACATGTTATGCCCAGCCGCTACATCGGTGCCCAAGGCCACCTCGATGCCTCTATCTAAATAGGTGCGTATAGGTGCCATGCCCGAGGCTATGTTCATGTTGGACATAGGGCAATGCACTATGGTAACATGGTTACGTTGGATTAAGTCTAGTTCATCCTCGCTGGAATGTACACAATGTGCCATCAAGGTAGGTTGCTGGCCAAATAGACCAAATTGGCGATAGACATCTCCGTAGCAGGTAGATGTTGGTTCCAACTCTTTCACCCAGGCTATCTCTGCTTTGTTCTCGCTTAAGTGTGATTGCACACCTAGATTAAGTTCTTTGGCCACTTGTCCCATGGCTTGCAGCATATCGTTGGAACAGGTTGGTACAAAACGGGGTGTAACAATCGTGCGTACACGTCCGTCTGGACTCTGCTGTTGCAGATAATTATGCAAGTCAGCTATTCCTTTTACCACTTGCTCGGTTGTGTTGCTCAGGTATTCGGGGCAGTTGCGGTTCATACCCACCTGGCCAATCATGGTACTTAACCCCGACTCAATGAATAAATCGGCTAGTAGGCGAGTAGCAGGGTAGTGTACGGTGGCAAAAACCACGCTGCGCATCGTGCCTTGCATCCAAAGTTCATGCACAAACCTGCGGTAGATGCGCTCGGCGTATGCTGGATCGCTAAACTTAGCCTCTTCGGGGAAAGTGTATGTGTTGAGCCAAGGCAGTAATTCCAAATCTAGCGCAAGTCCCATATTGCGATACTGAGGAGCGTGTACGTGCATGTCGCAGAAACCAGGTATCATCATCTGATCTCCCAAATCTTCCAGAGGGAACATGCGCAACTCGTCAGGCAACGAGGCGTAGATACCATGTATGGTACCATTGTCCTCTACTGCCAGGTAGCCGTGTTCCAATACGCGAAAGGCATCCTTGGTTGGTGTGTCAATCAGATTTGCACGATATATTTTCATAGCCTCTAAACTCTAAACTTTCTTCTTAAAGAAGAAATATTGTATTAAGAAATTGACAATACCTGCAACAAAGATTACCACATAGGTGATGATAGTGTTGTTGGCGTCAGGCATCAAGCGCAATACAAAGGGCAGGAATACCATTTGCAGTACTAGGTTGATGCCACGTGCCAAGATAAATCCACCTGCATTGGTTAGATTGGGACGTGTTTGAAAGGTGTACCAGTTGGTCATGAAATAATTGGGAAACATCTCTAATAGATTACCCAATGCGAAAGCGATATAATACACCACAGAGTCTTTTACAGGTTCGTTCATCAGCCACATCAACAGGCGGAAGAACCACTCCTGTACAAACATTCCTAAGGTGCCGACCACCATGAAACGAATAGCGTTTCTGGCTTTCTCGGGCAAGTGCGCACTAGGTAATATAGATGGTATCTCGTTTATATCCATCGCCTCTAAACTTTCAACTTTAAACTTTCAACTCTCTACTCCAACCTCTCCACCATCTCCTTCATGGCAGTTTCTAGTCCAGTTACGTCTCTGCCTCCTGCGGTGGCCATCCAGGGTTGTCCTCCACCGCCACCTTGTATGTGTTTGGCAGCCGACTTAATCATCTGCCCTGCATGTTTGCCTTCCTCTACAAGTGCTTGACTTAGGAATACCGATATCATCGGTTTGCCTTCGTACTGGGTGGCACCTACAAGGGCAAAACGTTGATTGCCAATCTTGCTACGCATTATATTGAGTATGTTACGCAACATAGCGGGGTCGTATTCACCTGTGAGACGAACCAGTTGCAGACCGTTCTTCTCTTCGGCTTTTGCTATTAGTTGATCGCAGCATAGTGCCGCTTTCTCGGCAAGGAAATCCTCCATTTGCTTTTTGAGTGCCACCGTCTCGTCTTGCAGTTTATGCACAGATCCAATCAGGTCGGGTGCGTTGTTGAACAGGGCGCGCACATCGTTCAGCATATCGGTGTTGTGGAAATATAGTTCGTCGGCTTTGGCAGCTGTAACGGCTTCTATACGTCTTACACCAGCGGCTACGCTTGTTTCCATTACAATGCGGATGCTACCGATGCGCCCCGTGTTGCTCACGTGGCAACCGCCGCAGAGTTCGATACTGGGTCCGTATTTGATTACACGTACATCGTCTCCATATTTCTCGCCAAACAGTGCCATAGCTCCCATGGCTTTTGCTTGGGCAATAGGTGTGTGACGGCTCTCCTCCAGGGCAAAGCCTTCGCGCACGAGACTATTGGCCAGTTGCTCCACTTGACGCAACTCCTCGGGTGTTACTTTTTGGAAGTGAGAGAAGTCAAAACGCAAACTGTTGGGTGTTACCAAACTACCTTTTTGCTCCACGTGGTTGCCAAGTACTTGGCGCAGAGCATAGTGCAAAATATGGGTAGCCGAGTGGTTGCAAGCTATGGCTTGACGACGCTCTGCATCTACCGAGGCGATGATAGTGCCTGTCATGTCGGCAGGCAGTTGGTCCAGTACGCACACGTTCAGCCCGTTTTCACGTTTGGTATCTATAACTTTAAACTTTAAACTTTCAACTTTCAACTCCCCTGTGTCACCCACTTCACCACCCATCTCGGCGTAGAAAGGAGTCTTCTCTAATACTACTTGATAGAATACTTTCCCTTTTTGCGTTACTTGACGATAACGCACGATACGTGTCTCAATGCTTAATTCATCATAGCCAACAAACTCGCCCTCTGTGTTCTCACCCTGTGAGGGGGAGTTAGAGGGGGTCTGCCAATCTCCTAAATCTTGTTTATTGGCGCTACGTCCCATTTCCTTTTGGTGCTCCAGTGCCTGGTTATACTCTGCCTCGTTGGTAGTCATGTGATTTTCGCGCAAGATCAGTTCGGTCAAGTCCAAGGGGAAACCATAGGTGTCTTTTAGTGTGAATACATCTACACCGCTTATCTCACTCTTGCCTGCTTTGCGGGCTTCTTCCATCAACTTGTCTAATAGGCCGATACCTTTATCCAGTGTTTTCAGGAAGGCTTCCTCCTCGGCTTTGATAACGGGTGTTATCTGTTGCTCTTGTTTCTTGAGTTCAGGGTAAGCCTCGCCCATGTCGGCAATCAGTTGAGGTACTAGTTGGTATAGGAAGGCTTCACGGCAACCCAAGAAAGTGTATCCGTAGCGTACGGCACGGCGCAAGATACGGCGAATCACATAGCCTGCTTTTTCGTTGCTGGGCAGTTGGCCATCGGCTATGGCAAAAGCAATAGTACGTATATGGTCGGCTATTACGCGCATGGCAATGTCCACTTTCTCATCCTTGCCATAGGTTGCGTTGCATAGTTCACCTATGCGACGGAGCATAGGTTGGAATACATCGGTGTCGTAGTTAGACTGCTTGCCTTGTATGGTACGAACCAATCGTTCAAAGCCCATACCTGTGTCTATCACTTTCTTTGCGAGAGGTTCCAGACTGCCATCGGCTTTGCGGTTGAACTGCATGAACACGATGTTCCAGATCTCAATCACCTGTGGGTGGTCTTTATTCACCAACTCGCGTCCTGGTGTCTTGGCTTTTTCCTCCGCGCTGCGGCTATCTACGTGTATCTCCGAGCAAGGACCGCAAGGACCTGTGTCACCCATTTCCCAAAAATTGTCGTGTTTATTACCATTGATGATGTGGTCTGCTGGCAGGTGCTTGAGCCATATAGCGGCTGCTTCATCGTCGCGGCTGAGTCCCTCGGCAGGATTGCCTTCAAACACAGTAGCATACAGATTGGCAGGGTCTATCTTGAGTACATCTACGATATATTCCCACGCATAATCGATTGCTTCGGCTTTGAAATAGTCGCCAAAACTCCAGTTGCCCAACATCTCGAACATCGTGTGGTGATAGGTGTCGTGCCCCACTTCCTCCAAATCGTTGTGCTTACCGCTCACACGCAGACATTTCTGACTGTCAGCTACACGGGGGTATTTAATAGGGTCGTTGCCCAAGATGATGCCTTTCCATGGGTTCATACCCGCGTTGGTGAACATCAGGGTAGGGTCGTCTTTGATAACCATCGGTGCCGATGGCACTATCTGGTGTTGTTTGCTTGCGAAGAAGTCCAAGAAGGACTTACGAATTTCTTTACTTGTCATGTATATCTTAAATTATAAATTATCTTCGGTGTAGGACTTGGGTCATGCAATGTGCTGCGCCATAGCCCTTGATGAGGTTGTCCAGTGGAATCCAATCGACTGTCACTCCCTGTGCTTGCAACGCGTGTTGTAACTCGGTCGATTGACCTCCTACGGCCATGATGTGACGCGGAGCAATGGTGAGATAGTTGTTGGCATAATGCATCTCATCGGCCTCCTCGATAGGGATAATGGTATATCCACGTTGTTGCAGCAGTTCTACAAAACTGATATCTGCTGTGAGCAAGTGATAGGCTACGCTGTCTGGCTCGCGTGCATAGATGTCGGCGGTGACAAAGTTGTCTTCTCCTGCTTGTGCGTGCAGGCGTGAAGCCACCAACGTACACAGGTCTTTGTCTATAATATTAAAGTAGGTGTCCAGGTGCATCTGCATTTGCCAGAAGCGGTGGTCTTTCACCACGATAACGGTATCATGTCCAAAGGCGTTGTGGCGCATAATCTGTTCGATGCCTGCTAGGTTGGTGCGCATGCCGCATCCAATAAAGGCTACTGTGCCTGCGGGGATATAGTCTCCTCCCTCTAGATAGCCGTCGCCCTCAATGGTGAGAATAGGCGACTCACCCAAGTAGTCGTAGCAAGCACGGATGATATGGGTCTCGGTTGCACGCTGGGTAGAGTTCATGTGGCAGATGATATGTCCCTTAGGTGTCGTGATGCTCTGGTCGCGTGTGAAATAGAGGTTCATTAGTGAATGATCTTCATAGGTAGCTTCTACACCTGTATTGATAGACGTGGGGCGCAGGATAACATGCGGCTGGTGCAAGATACATTTGATAAGGTCGTTTTGACTCATTTCCTCTATCACGCTTTGGCGGTAGGTCTCTCCCAGCGCCTCCGCATCTTGCTCCGATAGTTGGGAAACATCGTATAGCAAGGCCTCTGCTGCCAAATGGCGCAAGGTGTCTATAGGCAGTTGGTGCAGAATATCCGAAACTTCATATACCTGTATGCCGTTTTGACGAAGCATATCCATGTAGTGCTGATGCTCCTTGGCTGCCAGTTCTACGTCGAAGTAATATTCAAACAGCCCTGCCAGTGGGTGTATGACGCCGTGATAGAGTTCCTCACCAGGTGTGTGCATCAATACAGAGCAAGCAGTGCCCCATTCTGCCTGCGGATAGGCACCTGTGGGTTGCTGTTGGTTGTCCGTGCAAGGGTGACAAGCGGTGAGGACCAGGGCGAGTAAACCGATGGATAGAAAGTGTTTCATGTTATTTAAATTCTTCTTTGGGTGGAATAAAGAATCGACCGTTGTTGCGTTCTGGGCGAGGTTGCTCGGTAATGACCAGTGGGTCACGGTTGATTTCCTCGGTTGTGGCGCGGTTGCGCAGTATATCGATGGCGGTGAATAGCGCATGGTTCATACTGGTGGGGTTGGCGGTGTTCTTTCCTGCCAAATCGTAACCCGTGCCGTGATCAGGCGAGGTGCGTACAATGCTGAGACCTGCGGTGAAGTTCACGCCCGACATATCCAACGACTTGAAACCGACCAATCCCTGGTCGTGATACATAGCCAGGATAGCGTCGTAGTGGATATACTGCCCTGCGCCAAAGAAACCATCGGCACTATATGGACCAAAGGCATCGATTCCTTGTTGGTTAGCCTCCTCAATAGCGGGTTTGATGATATCGGTCTCTTCTTTACCAATCAGTCCGTTGTCGCCTGCATGGGGATTGAGTGCCAACACGGCTATACGGGGACGACGAATCAAGAAGTCTGCTTGCAGCGTTTTCTTTAATGTGGTTAATTTCCTCAAGATGCGTTCTTTGGTGATGGTTTGTGGTATTTGACTGATAGGCGTGTGGTTGCAAACCAGCGCAACACGCATACACTCGCTTACCATCATCATCAGGCTCTCCTCTCCCTCTTTGGCGAACTGTGCTTGCAGGTATTCGGTGTGACCCGAGTAGTGGAACTGTTCGCTTTGAATATTGGCTTTGTTGATAGGGGCGGTCACCAGGGCGTTTACTTTGCCTTGTTTCAGGTCTTGACACGCACGCTCCAGGCTCTTGTATGCTGCCAAACCTGCTTCTTGGGTGGATGCACCCAGTTGCACAGGGGTGTCGTCGGGGTAGCAGTTAATGAGGTTGATTCTGCCTTCTTTGGCTTCGGAGGCTTGGCTGATGATATTGCACGACAGATTGCGCAACTCTACGTCCAAGGTCATTAGGTGGGTTTTAAGCACTTTTTGATTGCCATAGATGATGGGGGTACACATCTCGGTGATGTGGCTGCTGCAAAGGCATTTGAGCACAATCTCATATCCGATGCCGTTGATGTCGCCTGCTGTTATCGCTATTATCGGTTTCATTGTTGGTGTATTTTTTCGTATTTGAGTTTATCTAAATCATAGGGTTTGCGTTCCTCGTCTTTATAACCGAGCGAGATAACGCACAACACGGTTAAATGGTCAGGTATATGACATAGCT
>JAKSNM010000018.1 GCA_024399785.1 Paludibacteraceae bacterium | reverse complement strand
CGCGCGCGGGTGTATTTTAAGAAACTACTTACACCACTTGCACCACCCGCCCCGCTGGATTCTTTCCATTATCGATTTACTAGTAAATTGAGGCTCCAATACCTCTTGTACACTTTTTTGTGTACAACACCACGGTGGCGGTAAAGTGCCTATGAACGTCAGGAAGTTTCCACGAAAGGAACTTCCAGCAAAATTGAATTTGTTAATTTGTTAATTTGTTAATTGTTAATTTGAAGCGATTGTGTTTTGACAATACTTATTTTTGGAATTTATGTACGCGCCTGCGCGATATGCAAATTCCATCCATTTAACATTTAACATTTAACATTTTAACATTTTTACTCTATAAATTTACTCTACTTATAATATATAATATTATACTTAAGTTAAAAGAGGTTATCCTATACTCATAGTATACTCATCGTATACTCCATTTCCTATAAGAAAAAGATAATTCGAGAGACGAAATTTCGACTTTTCGGAGGCGATATTATCAGTTGGTAGTAGATGAAATGGATATGAATTAGGGTAGTTGTTTCATCAAACGGTCGGTCTCTATCAGTATAGCTATTATCTGACGATAATGCATTATATCATTATACGACAAGGTACGTCCTTTACGGTCTTTGAGCCACTTTTGTGCAGGTTGATAACCGCCTATGTAGAACTCCCACGCGGCGTATGGTACATTATCAAAATACTGCTCTTGATTGATATAAACACGTCCCAACATATCAGGTGTAGGCTCTACATCGTGGGTATCTGTGCCCCATTTGGCAAACTCTACGACGAAAGAGCCTTGCTTATCAAACGTAGCTGTAGTAGGCCTAGAAGGAACGTTGTGCATGAGGTGTAACTCGCGTAACTGGTGACCTATACCGACATAATCGTCAAATTCGGCTGCATCTTTTGGGTACGGAATACGTGGAAAATCGACTTTTAAGAACTCTTTGTATTTCTCGCGGTAGGTAGGCGAATGCAATACTCCGTATATATAGTCAAACAAACGCTCGCCTAATCCCTCCAATGGGAAAGGATAGTTGATTATCTCTGCCACCCGTTTGAGAATATCCTCGTTCATATTGAGGCGTCGCTCGGTCTCTATGCTGCCTTCTTCGGGATAAAGGTAGAGGGGGAAAATGTAATCAGTACCAACCATTCCTGAACAAGACCAATAACGGTGCTCTATTATAGAATCAGCCACAAATATATTGGGTATATCAAAGCGAGGGAAACCACTTATAGCAACCAAAGCCATATTGCTATTTAACATGTGGCGCATAACTTCTCCACGAGGCATACATAAAAATCCCTTTGAATGTCCCGTGTAATTAGTATATCGAATATCAAATGGACGATATTGTATAGGTTGGATATTTAATGGGCTCCTTTTTAAGTCTGCTTTTGCCATTTGGATAGACCAATCACGTACATCTTTACCCAACTTATATTTTTGTCTTGCTTCCTCATCAGGTGTGTTCAGAAAATCCTGCATCCGATTTTTAAGAACGTTTTCTGAATAATCTATTGTAAAAGAGTCCCTCGCTGTAACAATACCGGGGGTATTCGTTTTCATTAATTCATGAATAAAAAATCCTTGTTCATATTCATCTTTGCCCTCCTCATTAATCGGTATGAAAAAATAATATGGTGATGTTAGCGAAATGGGAA
This sequence comes from Paludibacteraceae bacterium, assembly GCA_024399785.1. GTDB lineage: Bacteria > Bacteroidota > Bacteroidia > Bacteroidales > Paludibacteraceae > Colicola. The sequence continues at coordinate 19,345 of JAKSNM010000018.1, read as the reverse complement.
CAAATGGAATGGAAGACAATGAGTGTTCAGATAAGAAATCATATTTACTTTGGCGCAAACCAAGCAGTTCGGCATAATATACTTCTGCTAACTCACCTTTGCGTTTTTTGCCTGTTTTGACAAAGATATTGATAGATGTGCCGACCATAATGTCAAATACATTCTCGTCTTTGCTACCATCGGGAGCGGTCTCTTTCTTTTTGCTATTGCCGTGCAAATTAATGATATAAATCTTGTCAAAACTTTGCAACAAGTGCCAGCGCATACCCCTAAAAGTCGGATTATCCAAGAAACCATTATTGCAAATATATGCCAAAACACCTTCGTTGTTTCTATCTACGTAATACTGTGCTAAACGAATAAATTTACAATAATCATCATTTATCCATTTAGAATTGCGCTCTTGCAAAGGCATCTGTCCACCTGGTTCTTTCTTGTAATCCTCCATCAATTTGGTTATCCAGTCCCCCTTATTTTGACTTTCACCCGAATAAGGAGGGTTACCCATTACAATCATAATTGGTGCGTCGCGTTTGATACGGTTGGCAGCATTGGCTTCGTTGGCGAGCCATTGGGAAAAGAGCGTGCCTGTATTGGGGTCGCACTCCTCTAACGAATTGGTCAGATAGACTTGCAAACGTGGTATCTTATCTCCCACTACAACAGCAGGCGTATCGCCATTGATCTCCCAATCAAGTTTGAGGTGCGCCATCGTATAAGGCGCCATCATCAACTCAAAACCATGCAAACGAGGCAACAAATGTTCGCCCACGTACATAGGCCACGTACCCATCATACCCTCCATATCACGCTTGATTTGACGGACTGCTTCAACAAGGAAAGTACCAGTACCTGTAGCAGGGTCAAGGACTTGCACACGGTGGACCATTTTTTTATCCTTATGGTGTTTATTATCCTGCTCGCGCTCACACTCTATCTCCACTTTGTCGGTAGTGGCTAATCCCATAGGAAGTCCAAAATCTTGTTTTAGGATAGAATCCACGGCTCTCACAATAAACGACACTACAGGTTGGGGCGTGTAGTAGACACCACAAGACTTCTTGGTAGCAGGGTCGTAGTGGAACAGGAAATCTTCATAGAAATGCAGCATAGGGTCTTGCTGTCCTGTAGATTTGCCAAAATTAGCCATAATCTTCGTCATATCGGTAGCAGCAAAAGCAGCCACAAGGTCATCTACAATCCACGCAATACGCTCATCTAAGTCGTACCCTGCTATGGTTTGAAAAATCTGTCGCAAGAAAGGATTGGTCTTAGGTATGAGTTCAGCTGCCTCTTGGCGAGAAAAAGTTTCAGGCGTGAGGTCGTGCAAACGTGCTGCAAACATACCATAGGCAATAGTTTGGGCATAGATATCAGCAAATTTCTTGGCATCAATATCGTGAATAAGCACCTGTTGAAAAGCCTTCATCTGACCATATAAGGCACTTTCCTCATCCGTATCTTGCTCAATAGACACAGCTATCACATCACGCAACAAACGAGCTTTGGCTGCCATCAGTTGAGCGAGTTTTTGACTGCTCGTAATCTTTTGTGGCTTAGCATTTCCTAGACGCTCAATCAGTTGCAAGAACTTGTCCTCGTTCTCAGGTAACAAAACAATCTTAGGTCCTTTGACTTCCGCCAAGCGCACAGAATCGACAAAAACACCATCCTCGTATAAATGAAAATCAAGATAATCGGTAAAAATAATCGTATTAAGGGACTGTTTGTAGCGCGTAAATTGCTCTTTGTGCTCGTGCGTGCCGTCCAAATCGCTATCATTAATGTCCTTAGCCTCAACAAATGCCATTGGAATATTCCCCTTCATCAACATAAAATCAGGAGCACCACAATCCACACGCGCAGGCTCGTTGATAACGGTGTAATGTTTAAGTAATAAAGACAATAAATCTTTCAAGGCTGGACGATAAGCATGCTCACGAGCATTGCCAGTTTGATATTGGGCATTAATGTCCTTAATGTAGTTTTGTACGTGTTCGTTCATGTCAATCCCTTTTTCAATTTTGCTTGCAAAATTACTAAAAAATTTTCACATTTACAAATTATTTCCCAAAAAACAAATGCAACACCCCTAAAAGTGCTGCATTTATATCATTTTCCGCCCCAGAGCTTGGTCCCTTTTTTATTACTTAATCTATTTCTGTTATCATTTTCACAACTTGTCCCAGCACCGTATATGTTTAATCTCTGCTATCAAATCTTAATAATCAAACACATCTATTCCAAAGGCTTGGGAAAAGGCGGCACGCACAGCAGGCATAGCCTTAGCCTGCTGGGGCGCATCAATCACTTGTACTCCACCCTCGCCCATTAAGAACGCCCTATCCGCAAACGACAAAGCCAAGTCTAATTCATGCGTAGAAATCAACACTGTTTTGCCCCTATTCACCGCCAAATCATGCAACAAACGGAACACCCGAATACGATTCGGCAAATCTAAATGCGCAGTAGGTTCATCCAGCAAAATCAAATCTGTCTCCTGCGCCAAAGCCTTAGCAATCAACACCCGTTGTTTCTCGCCATCGGAGAGCGCGTTGAACTGATGTTGAGCCATCGCATCATCCAGTCCAACTGCCTCTATCGCGCTACGGATGATTTGCTCGTCTTCATCGGACAAAGTGCCCAAAAAAGACGTGTAGGGATACCTGCCCATCGCCACCACATCATGCACCGACGTATTGTCTAAACTGAGCCGCTCGGTCAGCACCAATGCCATATTCTTCTCGGTAAGAAGAGGCGATATATCCCCACCCAAGCGCGGCAACAGACCCGCCAAGGTACGCAACAGCGTAGTTTTGCCACAACCATTGGGACCCAACAAAGCCACCACCTCGCCACTATGCAGCGAGATAGTCAGACCCTGTTGCACCACATTGGTGCCGTAGCCTATGCTGAGGTTATTCGTAGAAATATTCACGGGTGACACGTCGGGAAACAGAAGTTAGTATCTCATAGGTAATAGTGCCCAGTTTATCGGACAGTTCTTGCAGATTGATATGATCGCCAAACACCTCCACATAGTCGCCCACCTGCGCATCGGTTCCCGTGACATCAATCATAGCCTGGTCCATGCACACATTGCCCACCACAGGACAACGCTTGCCACGAATCAACACCTCACCACCATAGTTGGAGAAGCGGCGATCAAAGCCATCGGCATAACCAATAGGGATAACGGCTATTTGACGGTCCTGTTGCAAAGTAGTGTGCCGACCATAACCTATCGTTTCGCCACTTTTCACCGTCTTAACCGACAAGATAGTGGTTTTGAGCGTACACACATTGCGCAACTGCGCCCCTGCAAACGAGAAGCCGTACAGACCTATACCCAAACGGCACATATCGAACTGATAATCGCTGAAACGCTCTATGCCCGCCGAGTTGCATATATGCTTGATAATCGGATAGTTCAGCCCTGCCTTCAGGGTTTCGGCGCAGGCATCGAAATAGTGAATCTGATCCAGAGTGAAACGGTCAAACTGCGCCTCGTCCGAACCTGCCAAGTGGCTGAACACGCTCTGCACTTTCAACACATGTTGTGCCTGGAGTTCATCGATTAATTGGGGTATCTGCTCCTGATAGAAGCCCAAGCGGTGCATACCGCTATCTATTTTGATATGTACAGGATAGTTCTCCAGACCTTTTTGTTTGGCTGCCTGCAGCACGTTCCATAAACTCTGGAACGAATAGACATTCGGTTCGAGGTTGTTTTCCAATATCAGATCCATAGCAGCCAACTCGGGATCCATAATGATAATAGGCAGCGTGATACCCGCTTTGCGCAGTTCTACGCCCTCGTCGGCTACCGCTACAGCCAGATAATCGACCAGCCCACTCTGCTGCAAAGCACGCGACACCTCTACACTGCCTGCACCATAGGCAAACGCCTTGACCATGCAAGTGAGTTTGGTAGTTGGCCGCAGCAAACTGCGGAAATGGCGCACATTGTCTATCAACGCCGACAGGTTGATTTGCAACACCGTCTCGTGGGTTTGATGCAAGATACGTGAGGCTATCGTTTCCTCGTCATAGCCCAACTGGCGCATCACGGCGGCACAAGTACGAGCATTCTGGTGGGTAGCATCTTCGATAACAACCGACGAATGCACAAAGAGTTTCATCTTCTCCTCGCGCTTTTGCTCGATGGAAAGGAAGTTCTCACCATGCTCTTTGCCGATATAGGTAATAACACCTATCTCTGGGCGAATCATGGGTTCCAGACGTTCCATCTCGCCTGGTTGACTGATACCCGCCTCAAAGATAGCCAATTGAGGTTTAGAGGTTAGAGGACGGCGACCGGGTCGCCTACAGGACGCTGCGCTACAGTTTAGAGGCGAGAGTTGCCACACAGAGAGGGCCACACCAATTTGGCTGTTATAGCTCTTGGGGGAGCGGATAATATCATAGTCCTCTTTTAATAATTGATAGAGCCACTCTTTGACCACCGTCTTGCCATTAGAGCCTGTGATACCGATTACCGTACCTTGATACGCTTTGCGCACCTCAGTAGCCAGGGCTTGCAAACCTGCAATAGCATGGCTGGTCACAAAAGCCTGCACGCCCTTCTGTTTCAATTCAGGGATATAGTTACGCCCATCGTTTTTGTCGGTCTTGATAGCAAAAAACAGGGTATGCTCAGGGTCCTTGCCCAACTGACGAGAGTCGGTAAGTAAGTATTGGATATCCAGGTCCTCTGTAGTGGTTATTTCCAGGGAACTGATACCGTCTAACAATTGTTTAATCTGGCTTAGTAGCATATTATTTATTTAGTCTAAATGTCTTTCTATGATACGGAGTGGGTCCGTATTGACGTAGTGCCTCGTAGTGTTCTTGGGTGGGATAGCCCATGTTTCTATCCCAACCATATTGGGGATATTGCGCATGCAACTGGCGCATATAGTCGTCCCGATAGGTTTTGGCCAGTATGCTGGCCGCAGCAATGGACATATAGGTAGCATCGCCATGCACCACCGTACGGTAGGGAATCTCCATAATGCCACCTTCGGGCACATAGGGTTTCCAACGATTGCCGTCCACCAGGATATGCTCGGGCTGTATTTTGAGTTGTGCCAAGGCACGCCGCATACCTAACAGACTGGCATTGAGTATATTGATTTGATCTATCTCCTGCGCTGTCACCTCTGCCACCGCCCACGCCAACGCATCATGTTCTATCTGCGGACGCAAAGCCTCACGCTGTTTCTCGGTAAGTTGTTTGCTGTCGTTCAATAAATCGTTGGTATAGTCAGGTGGCAAGATTACAGCGGACGCGAACACGCTGCCAGCCAGCGGTCCACGTCCTGCTTCATCACAGCCTGCCTCCAGCACCCCTGGTATGCAATAGGGTTGTAATGGCACGGCTTTGAGTATTACTTAAAATAGCGATTATACAAGCCTTGGAAACCGCTGCCATGGCGAGCCTCATCCTTTGCCATCTCATGCACAGTGTCGTGGATAGCATCCAGATTCAACTCTTTAGCGCGTTTGGCAATAGCCAACTTGCCTTCACAAGCGCCAGCCTCTGCCAACATACGTTTCTCCAGATTGGTTTTGGTGTCCCACACCACTTCTCCGAGCAATTCGGCGAATTTAGCGCAATGCTCAGCCTCTTCAAAAGCATAGCGTTTGAACGCCTCTGCAATCTCAGGATAACCCTCGCGGTCGGCTTGACGGCTCATAGCTAGGTACATACCTACCTCGGTAGCCTCACCCATGAAATGGGCATTGAGGTCAGCCTTCATCTGATCATCTGTATCTTTGGCTATGCCAATCACATGTTCGCATGCGAACTGAATCTTACCGCTTTCAGCTACTTTCCACTCTACTACTTGTTTACACTGAGGGCAACGCTCTGGAGCCTCTTCTCCTTCAAATACAAAGCCACAAATAGGGCATACAAATTTCTTTTTCATTTTATTATATCAATTTATTTGTTAAACAAATACTTGTTCATCAACTCTTGCACACCTGCCGAAGCGCCTTGCTGAATATGTGTAACAGACACATTGCCAGGCACCTGCACATCATTCGGATCAATCAGGTAGATAGGTGTGCCCACGCGGGTATAGTGCAACAGCCCCGCTGCGGGATAGACATTCAGGCTGGTACCTACTACCAGAAAAATATCGGCCTGCATGGTCAAATCAATAGCAGGTTCAATATTCGGTACTGCCTCGCCAAACCACACGATATAGGGGCGCAACGGGCTACCATCTTTGGCCTTGTCGCCTATCTTCACTTCATACTCCTCAGGCTGTAGCACACGAATCTGCTCAGGGTCGTTGGGAGCGAGTGAACTCGTCACCTTGGCCAACTCGCCGTGCAGATGCAGCACACGGCTGCTACCTGCCCGCTCGTGTAGATCATCTACATTCTGCGTGATAATATCCACATCGTATTGCTGCTCCAACTCCGCCAACAGACGATGCGCGGCACAAGGTTGTGTGGATAGCAACTGCTGACGACGCTGGTTATAAAAGTCCGTAACCAACTGCGGATCACGCGCCCAGCCCTCGGGCGTAGCCACGTCCTCCACTCGGTATTCTTCCCACAATCCATTGCTGTCACGGAAGGTACGAATACCACTCTCGGCGCTGATGCCAGCACCCGTTAATACCACAAGATGCTTCTTCATAGTTTGAATATTTGCGGCAAAGTTACAAAAAAATCACCATATCTGCAAATAAATTTGCATATTTGAAAAAAAAAGTGTACTTTTGCAGCCGAATTTATTTTGCGTATGTATGCGCATACACGTAATGAACTATAAATATTTGCACACGATTGACTATCCCAGCGATTTGAAAAAGCTACCTAAGGACGTTCTGCCTGAGGTATGTAACGAATTGCGGGACTTTATCATACAAGAGCTTAGTCACAACCCTGGTCACCTGGCTTCGTCCCTAGGTACTGTGGAACTGACCGTAGCGCTGCACTATGTCTTTGATACGCCCAATGACAAACTGATTTGGGACGTTGGGCATCAAGCCTACGCCCACAAGATACTGACAGGTCGTCGCGAGCGTTTCCACACCAATCGTCAGTTCAAAGGTCTGGCCCCCTTCCCCACTCCCAAAGAGAGCGAGTATGATGCTTTCGTAGCAGGACATGCCAGCAACAGCATATCTGCCGCTCTCGGCATAGAGATAGCCGACGAACGATTGGGCAAGAGCAACAACGTAGTGGCCATCATAGGCGACGGAGCCATGACGGGTGGATTGGCGTTTGAGGGGCTGAACAACACCTCGATGGATAAGAACAACCTGCTCATTATCCTAAACGACAACAACATGGCCATTGACCCTATCAAAGGCGGTTTCACCCAATACCTCGTGGATATGACCACCAGCGAGCGCTACAACAAGTGGCGGTGGAAAATGTATCAAGTGCTATACAAAATGCACTTATTGGATGAACGCAGGTCGAACCAACTGCGCCGAGTAAGCAACAACTTAAAAAGCATTCTCACCCGCCAACCTGGCAATATATTTCAAGGTCTTAACCTCCGCTATTTCGGTCCTGCCGATGGGCACAACGTGATAGACCTGGTGCGTATTCTCACCGAGATAAAGAATCACCGTGGGCCCAAAGTGTTGCATATCATCACCACCAAAGGCAAGGGATATGAGCCTGCCGAAAACGACCAAACCGTATGGCATGCACCAGGCGAATTTAATGTACAAACAGGCGAAAGAAGTGCGCAATGCACCATGGATGCACAGTTACCACCCTTGTGGCAAGAAGTGTTTGGTGAGAAATTATTGGCCATGGCTCGCGCCAATAGCAAGATAGTGGGCATCACTCCCGCTATGCCTTCTGGCTGCTCGATGAGCATTCTACAAAAAGAAATGCCCGAGCGTGTGTTTGATGTAGGTATTGCCGAGGGGCATGCCGTCACCTTCTCCGCAGGACTGGCCAAAGAGGGACTACTGCCCTATTGCTGCATCTACTCCACCTTCTTGCAACGCGCCTATGACAATATAGTACACGATGTGGCGTTGCAGAACCTGCATGTCGTGTTCTGTATCGACCGCGCAGGCATTGTAGGCAACGATGGCGCTACACACCATGGGCTATTAGACCTGGCTTATCTACGTCCTATACCCAACATGCAGATTGGCGCCCCAATGGTGAAAGAGGACCTGGAAGCTATGATGCAACTGGCTGAGGCTATGGATGGCCCTGTGGCTATTCGTTACCCAAGAGGAAGAAGTAAGGTGCACGATGCACGATGCACGATGCACGATATGAAAGCAGGCAAAGGCGTCCAACTGCGCGATGGTAAAGACCTAGCAGTACTCAGTATAGGTGCCATAGGTTGCACCGTAGCCGAGGCTATAGACACATTGCCCCATAGCATTGCCCACTACGACATGCGATGGCTCAAACCTATCGATACCGATATACTGGACTATGTAGGTACCCACTACAAAAACGTGGTCACAGCAGAGGATGGCATGAGAAATGGTGGTTTAGGCAGCGCTGTTGCTGAATATATGGCCGACAAAGGATATGCTTGCCGCGTAACCAGACTCGGCATAGATGATCAATTTGTGGAGCACGGATCTACCAAAGAACTATATCAACTATTGAAACTAGACACAAACGGAATATGCGAATCATTATTGCAGGTGCTGGAGAAGTAGGCACACACTTGGCAAAACTACTATCCAGAGAAAACATGGACATATCGCTCATGGACGAGAATCCAGAGCGCTTGGGCGATTTGGAAGCTAACTACGACATGATTACTCGCGTGGGTAACCCCACATCTATACACGATTTGCGAGATATTGGCGTAAAAGGAGCCGATCTGTTCATTTCTGTCACGCCGCACGAGACCGAAAACATGACAGCATGTCTGATTGCCAAACAACTAGGCGCCAAAAAGACTTTGGCCCGTATTGACAATTACGAGTATTTACTACCCGAAAACAAAGCCTTTTTCGAGAGCATGGGTCTGCACCACTTGATTTACCCAGAGGTGATTGCTTCAAACGAGATACAAGAAGCACTCAAAAATCCTTGGATGCGCTACCATATGACGTTATGCAACGGCGCATTGGAGCTGTGTGTGGTGAAAGTGAGAGAACAGGCTGAAATAGTTGGTAAGACCTTTATGTCAGGCTTTTTCGACCATGGTAAATACCGTGTGGTTGCTATCAAACGTGGTTCGGAAACCATTATTCCCTGCGGCACAGATGCCGTGCAAGTAGGCGATATGGTCTATGCTATCTGCCTGAAAGAGGATATGGAATTCCTGCGCGAACAAACAGGCAAAACCAAACGAGAAATACAAAACGTCATTTTCTATGGTGGCAGTCGCATCGCCCAAAAAGCAGCACAAAGCCTGCCAGATGAATTGAATATAAAAATCCTTGAGGCAGATCGTGAACGCTGCGAATACTTAAGTCAAAAACTGAGTAATGTACTGATTATCAACACCGATGGCAGCAATATGGAGAACCTGAAAGAGGAAGGAATAGAAGATGCAGACGCTTTTATTGCCGTAACCGAAAGCAGCGAAGCCAATATATTTGCCTGCCTTGCTGCCAAACGTTTTGGAGTACACAAAACGATAGCCGATGTGGAAAATCTAGACTATATTCCTATGGCAGAAGGTCTGGATGTAGGTGCCGTATTGAACAAAAAAACCACAACGGCCAGTTATATATACCAAATGTTGCTGAATGCCACCGTGCTCAATGTACACAACCTGGCCGCAGCTGATGCAGAGATAGTTGAGTTTATGGCCACAGAAGACAGCCGTGCCACCAAAGACAAAGTGCGACTACTCAACCTGCCCGAGGGTTCCACCATAGGCGGTATTGTGCGTGCGGGAGAAGGCATCTTGGTAAATGGCGAGACCACTATTCTTCCAGGCGATCAAGTGGTGGTGCTATGTAAAAACGATGTGATTCGTCAATTGGAGAAATACTTCAAACAATGACCAGACAATTTAACGGAAAAATGGTGTTGCGCACCATGGGTGCCCTGCTATTGATTGAGACCATTTTTATGGCCATCGCATGGGGTGTGAGCAAATGGTATCATGAGCCCGACGATTCGGCTTTTCTTGTGTCGGTTTGCATTACCCTCGCTGCAGGTCTCTTATCTCTATTAGCAGGAGCCAGAGCATCCAGTCGCATGGGCGAACGTGAGGGATATGTTATTGTTGCCTGCGTATGGCTGGTGTTCTCGCTGTTTGGTATGCTACCCTATTATTTGAGCGGACAAATAGCCTCCATCACCGATGCGTGGTTTGAGACCATGTCGGGTTTCACCACTACTGGTGCTACTATTCTAAACGACATAGAAAGTCTGAGTCATGGCGCGCTCTTTTGGCGATCAACAACTCAGTGGTTAGGCGGATGCGGAATCATTGTACTCAGTATCGCCATCCTACCTATCTTCGGATTAAATGGCATGCAGCTCTATGCAGCCGAGGTGTCGGGTGTACAATATGAAAAGATCTCACCCCGAATAGCCGACACCAGTAAACATATTTGGCTCACCTATTTTGGACTAACCATTGTGGAAGCCCTGCTACTATATGTGGAAGGCATGAGCGGATTTGATAGTGTATGCCATAGTCTTACCACTGTCGCTACTGGCGGTTTCTCCACCAAGAATGCCAGCATAGCCTACTACGACAGCCCACTCATCCACTACACCATCATCATCGCTATGCTGCTCAGCAGCATCAACTTCTCCACTATTGTACTGACTTTCCGTGGCAAGTTCCGCAAGTTCGCACAAGATGAGGAAGCCAGATGGTTCTTAAGTGCCGTAGGGGCTGTTACCTTGCTACTAACCATTGGACTGATGGGACGACATTGGTTCACAGTCTATGGAGGCTTTGCCATGAATGGCATAGACGTAACATGGAGCAATATACTCAGTTCGCTGGAACAAAGTTTCCGCACCAGTCTATTCACTACTGTAGCCACCATGTCAAGCACAGGTTTTGCGGTAGCCGACTATACCAAATGGGCATCCTTGCTGTGGGTTACTATCTTCTTTATGATGTTTATGGGCGGTAGCAGTGGCAGTACGGCTGGTGGCATCAAATGGGTGCGCATCGCTATTTTTCTCAAGAGCGGTGTGGCTGAATTCAAACGCAGAATCCACCCCAATGCCATTATCCCTGTGAAAATAAACAGCAGACCCATCACCCAACAAACTACCAATAATGTGATGGCATTCATGGTGTTCTATATCATGATTGTAGTCGTATCCACCCTCTTTTTCTGTGCTTTGGGCGTTGATTTCAACGATGCCATAGGCAATAGCGTGAGTGCGATGGGCAATATAGGTCCCGCTATCGGCCATTATGGTCCAGCCAACACCTTTGCCAATTTCCCCTCCGTTGGTAAATGGGTAATGACGCTGGTGATGTTAATCGGCAGGTTAGAAATCTTTACAGTCTTGCTACTCTTCTCAAGAGTGCTTTGGAAAAGATGAGAAAAACAAAAACTATTCGACCAATACATATCTTTCTCTTTATGCTCTCGTGCCTAGCGGTACTGGCGCTCATTTGTGCTATTATGCCCAAGGAAAGCCACTGGGCTGATAATGTGATTCATACCCCACAATTGAGCGAGATATTGGAATTGGAGCAAGACACATGTTTAGCAGACTCATCCTTTTACGCTGATTCTGACCATATAGACGACATGGCTGTCAACGATGCGCAGCCAATATTTCTTACGGACGACAGCACCTCTACCATAGTCTCCACTACAGCAGCCCCCGTTTCTTATTCTACAAATGAAGCAGCAAACCTGGCGATAGATGATGTGGATACCACTTTGGATACGCGCATATACCTGCGCGACTTCTACAATGCTCTCCAATACGCCTCAACCGAGGCAATACGTGTGGTACACTATGGTGATTCGCAAATAGAAGAAGACAGATTAACTACCCAAGTACGTCGAGCACTACAAAAGCAATATGGCGGAGGTGGCGTAGGCATTATTCCCCTACACCAAACTATTCCTACCCGCACTATCTGGCAGAGCATACAGATCAATGGCCACACACAGCAAATCAACCAAGGTCCCAAACGCTATTTGGTATATGGTCCCAAATCGATGCGCCGCAGCAACAGTCTATATGGACCTATGGGACAAGTGGCATTGATGGACAACAACCTCGTGGCTGGTAGTGAAGATATCATCATGCAAATCAATGGCACGGGTAAAAACAAGAACAGCGAGAGTTATTTCAATCGTATTCGTATCGTTAAATCGGGCAATATAGACGTTTCTGTCAACCGAGCCTCAGAGCAACACGGCGATGTATATACTGTGCCAGACAGCACCAGTTCTGTCACTATCCATCTGCAAGGAAAAGGTGAGATATATGGCATCAGTTTGGAAAACAGCACAGGCGTAATGGTAGATAATATTCCTATGCGAGGTAGTTCAGGTGCTGTGTTTACCAGCATTGCGCCCAGTGAATTGCAAGATTATTTTCAAGCTGCCAATACCCGCCTCATCATCCTGCAATTTGGAGGAAACATTATGCCTTATACCACTACACGACAACAAGTAGCCCAATATATTGACCAAATGCAACGGCAAATACAATATATCAAATACTTAGCTCCCCACAGCAGTATCGTATTCGTTGGGCCAAGTGATATGAGTGAGCGCCGCGATGGCCAGTTGCAAACCTATAAGATGATTCCTGTGATGGATCGCGCTTTACTTCAGATGGCCATAGAGGAGGAGATAGCCTATTTCAGTCTCTATCAACATATGGGAGGCAAAGGCAGTATGATAACGTGGAAAGAAAAAGGCCTGGCTGGCGGAGACTATGTACACTTCACCCGCAAAGGAGCAGACAAAGCTGGCGAAATGTTAGCAGATTGGTTAATGGAACAACAGTAGAGAAACGTGGAATTTTTTAGACACATATTCGCATTTGATAGCAATAGTCCATTACTATTCACCCAGTTGTATTTCTGGGTATTCTTAGTAATTGTATATCTGGGATTTGCACTCGTTTTGGGACGCATCGATCGCCAACGGACGCATCTTAGAAATATCTACCTGATGTTCGTCAGTTGGTTTTTCTACTACAAAACCAGTGGCAATTTCTTGGCCATACTGGCTATAGTTACCCTAACGAGCTACATCACCGCTTTCTGGATAGCACGTGCCAAAGCCTCTTGTAAACAAAGATGGGCGGTATTTTGGATGGTAGTGAGTATCGTGATCGACTTGGGCTTTTTGTTCTACTATAAATACGCCTACTTTGGTGTAGATGTATTCAATTCCCTATTTGGCACCCACTACTCCATCGTGGATACTATTCTATTGCCCGTAGGCATATCGTTCTACACATTTCAAGTGTTGTCCTATACCGTAGATGTCTATCGAGGACACGTACAACCTGTGCGCAATTTCTTTGATTATGGCATGTACGTCAGTTTCTTCCCCCAATTGGTGGCAGGACCTATTGTGCGTGCTTCGGAGTTTATACAGCAACTCTACAGGCCTTTTCATATCACACACAAACAAATGGGCTTAGGCGTATTTTGGGTACTGAATGGCTTGGCTAAAAAGATTATATTGAGCGACTTCATAGCGGTCAATTTTGTGGATCGTGTGTTTGATAACCCTTTGTTGTTCACTGGGTTTGAGAATTTCTTTGCTGTCTTTGCCTATTCGCTACAAGTCTATGCCGATTTCTCAGGCTATACAGATATAGCCATCGGTGTGGCGTTGCTAATGGGCTTTTATTTGCCCAAGAACTTCGATTCGCCCTATAAATCGCGCAATCCACAGGAGTTCTGGCGCAGATGGCACCAGAGTCTAAGTCGCTGGCTCAAATCGTATGTATATATCCCCTTAGGAGGAAATCGCACCCTGTTTGGTAAAAAAACCAATAAACTACTCGCCAGCAATGTAAATAGTTTTGCCACTATGTTGATTGGCGGTTTGTGGCACGGAGCCAGTTGGAACTTTGTGATTTGGGGCGGATTGAACGGCATCGGTATGATTATCGCTAAATGCTGGCATAGTTTAAAAGAAAAAGTGGGAGTTGAGCGACTGATTCAATCACATAAAGTAATACGCAATATAGACGATGTGATCTGTATCCTGCTTACCTTCACCTTTATCACCTTTACACGTCTTTTCTTCCGCGCCAGTTCCAACCTAGACCCAGCCACAGCCAACGAAACCGCTTGGCGTACAGCCAAACAGATGATGGGACAAATTATTGGAGCATGGGATAGTTCCATTATTCCTATGTTTCTGTGGGAATATCGCAAAGTGGTGTTGCTCTTTATTATCGGTATGGTTATCCACTGGTTACCTGCCAAATTTAAACAATGGTATCGACTAAATTTTGCCATGCTTCCTTGGTGGGTAATGACACTATGTGTAGCATTGGTTGTTTTGATTGTTTACCAATTCGTTACTGCCGACTTACAACCCTTTATTTATTTCCAATTCTAATATGATTGTAGGCATCACAGGTGGCATAGGCAGTGGCAAAAGTTATATAGCTCATGGGCTGGAGCAATACGGGTTCGTACGCTATGATTGCGACCAAGAGGCCAAACGCATCATAGAACAAGACCCTGATGTTAAGTCACAAATAGTCCAACTGTTCGGCACGGATGTGTACCAGGATGGCAAATACCAAACCCATAAAGTAGCCGACATCGTCTTTGCACAACCTGCACTCTTGCAAGCACTCAATGCCATTGTGCATCCTGCTGTCAAAGCCGATATACTCAATCTACAATCTACAATCTACAATCCACAATCCTCACTTCTCATCGAGAGTGCTATATTGTGGGAGAGCGGATTAGACCAGATTTGTCACAAGGTTATTGCCGTCATAGCCCCAGAAGAACTACGCATCCAACGCGCCATAGCACGTGATCATAGCGATACCAATAAGGTACGCGCACGTATGAGAGCACAAATGAGCGATCAGGAGCGATGCCAGCATGCAGATATTATCGTCAACAATAACGAACAACAAACATTAGATCAACTATGCCAATACATACTGCAACATTTGTAATCTCATCATCCGATGTGGCACAGTGCCCCAAAAGCGCTCTGCCCGAATATGCTTTTATAGGAAGGAGTAATGTAGGTAAATCCAGTTTGATTAATATGCTATGCCAAAATCCCAAATTGGCTAAAACAAGTCAAAAACCAGGTAAAACGCTATTGATTAATCATTTTCTAATTGATAACTCATGGCATCTGGTGGATTTGCCTGGTTATGGTTTTGCTCAAACCAGTCAGCGGCAACGTGAGCAACTACGCAAAATGATAGAGCGATATTGCCTGCTGCGTGAGCAATTAACCAATCTCTTTGTACTAGTTGATTGCCGCCATGAGCCTCAACAAATAGATTTAGACTTTATGAACTGGCTGGGCGAGAACGAGATACCTTTCTCTATTGTCTTTACCAAAGCCGATAAGGTAAGCAAAGGACGATTGAGTGAAAATATTACCAACTACAAACTCCGTCTTGAAGCCACATGGGAAGAACTTCCTCCTATCTTTATCACTAGTGCAGAGAGCAAGTTGGGCAAGGACGAATTAACCACTTATATTGAAGATATCAATGCTCATTTGGGAGAATAACGAAGATATACGTTTGGTCACGTGTGCCAACACTAGGCGCGAGATACAGCACCACCTCAACGACTGTCGTGAGGAGCGTCGGCCCTATGTGTTTATTACGCCCACTATGCGGAGTATAGAGATTATCCGCCGAATCCTGGTGCCTGTGTCTATGTTAGAAGAAGAGGTGTACAAAGCCGAGATATGTACCTACCTGGCACGCAAGACGGGTGCTAAGATTGTGCTACTAAAAGCCAACGACTATGGTAGCAAAGCACAACTCAACATCAATAAGATTATCACTCACATCCGCCAAGTTGCAGAACGAACTGGTGAAAAGATTGAATACGAAGTACATGAAGGGCAAAAAGACTCGTTTGCTATCAATCGCGAAGCCAGTGAACGCCAACGGGATTTTGGGCATCAACTCCTGTTGTTGACTGCTAGCCGCGAATATGGTTTAGACGATTGGCTCTTTGGCCCCCAAGAGCGCAAAGCCATACAACGTAGTCTGGTACCCGTGATGCTGATCAATCCCCGCGCCGATTTATTCAGTTTGTGCGACTAATGAATATGGCGTCTGTTCAACTCACGTCTATAAGCTTCTGCCACACGCTGATGTTGCGCATAGGTCGCTGAAAAAACATGCGTGCCTGACCAATCGGGATTGGCGCACATATAGAGATAATCCGTTTTCGGAGCATTCAGCACTGCATCCATAGCTGCGCCGTTACTCAAACGTATAGGTCCAGGAGGCAAACCTGGATATTTATAGGTGTTATATGGAGAATCTAAATTAAGCAGACTACCCGTTACACGATGAACCGTAAAATCTCCACCTGCAAATATAGCCGTCGGACAGGCCTGCAAGGCCATGCCTTTACGCAGACGGTTCAGGTACAGACTGGCAATCATAGGATGCTCAACCGTGCGATGAGTCTCCGACTCTACTATACTGGCCAATGTGGCCACCTGTATAGGTGTCAAGCCCAATTCATGCGCCTTGGTTAATCGTTCTTCGTTCCAAAAACGCCTATATTCGGCGTACATTCTTTGAAACAAGTCATCTACAGAAATAGTCCAATACACCTCATATGTATTGGGGATAAACAAACACACCGCCGTCTGAGGCTGCATGCCAAACTGTTCCAAATAGGCGATGCTATCCAGTCGCGCCATCATCTGAGCCGAATCGAGCAGTAGCACTTTGTCCAAACGAGCAGCCAATTGCTCACGATTGCGTATTTGGTTGGTAAAACGCAATTGCACAGGTGTCTGCCACCCATGCACCAAATGATTCACCAAACTGCGTGAAGAAAAACGTGCAGGAAAACGATAGAAACCAGCTTGGGGATTTTTCAGCCCCATATAGCGCGCCATCATGCGCAGGTTCAATGCTGAGTGTATCCGATAATCGTTCTCTACTTGTGCCAGCACACTATCTAGTGGTGTGTCTGGATAGATATAATAGGCATGTTCCTTGCCATCATAACTGGTAGCGTTGCACACCAATGCACGACAGCCACCCACTACCATTGCAATAATAGCCCCAGCTACTATTGCCAAACTGATGAGCAGGATATATTTCTTTTGTTTCGTCATGCCAGTTTACGACGACGTAGCGCTACAACGCCAGCATATATGCCTGCCAGCAATAGTAGTACAGGTACTGCCGTTCCTATAGGCAATGGCTCAACAATAATCTGACCAGGCGTACCACCTTGGCGTTCATCGTCATCGGTCAACGTCTCAGCAGTCATCAGTCGAACGCGACGTTGCACCGTATAAGCAAAACCTACTGCCTTACCATTATTATCCATCACGGGAGTAGAAGCATATGTACTTTGGCTACCAGCCAAAGACGATGTGGACACAAAGCGAGGAGCATTTTTCCTTGCTATAGCCGATAATTTAGGTGCTTTTATATCCATCACAGCCACCGTAGGTTTGTAGGCATACTCATGCGACATCATAGGCATAGCAGAAGTCGAACTGAAATCTTCCACAATGCGCGATTGCTGAAATCTGTAGTCATAGTCGCTGCACACAAAGGGGCGCGATACGGGTTTAAAATAATATGCCACTTGTGCACGAGCCGACGTAGCTACCATAAATGGTACAAACAATATCAGTATGTTTACGATTTTTTTCATACAATTTGTAGTTTTAGTGTTCTCTTATTCTATATATCTGTTTCGTGAATTTAGTTTATTTCATTCTTATACCTTGACCATCAAATAGGTGCGCATTAGCACGAATAAACAAATGGTCGTTTTGAATATACTTAAATGGTACATTACCATCCTTATGCTCATCTACAGTGGTTATAATCGAGTGTCCTGGAGCCTCATTCGTCAACGAGAAACGTTTCTCCAAACTATATGTGTACGATGAGAATGTGTATGTATTGCCGTTCTTCACTTCTGTATAGATGTCGGTATTAGCATCATACAAGTACAACGTCTCTGTACCATTATAATCAAACGTGATGGTATAGGTATCATCTTCGCCACGATAGAAACCAAATTTAGTACCTACCAATTCTGGCTGAGCAGACACAGCATATTTACCTGTTGCAGGCAACACATATAGTTGAGCAGCATCTACCGATCCTAAGATCTTTTCACCATCCCATCCGCGGTCATAGCCGTCGGTGAACACTGGGTGTTGGAACAGATAGAGGAAATCGCTATAGTTAGCACCCTTTACATCCATGCGCAGGGTCACGATCTCGCTCTTATCAATCCATCTGGTGTTTCTACGAGCAGGCGAGCGCATAGGTTGAATATCTACTGGTTGGCTATACTCTTCACTATTAGTTGGCACTACCAATTGTTTGTAGTTCATCGTGAGCGAAGCAGACTGATCTTTGTTGTCTATTCTCACTTGGAATGCTTGCATCGAAGGAATTACCTTAAACGGCATCATGCTGGCTGCTTCCACAGGAATAGAGATGTATTGGCCACCATCGCCTTGCGATACACTACCCTCACCCGTTGGGTCATAACCTGTGTTCAGTATAATCACAGTAGGTATGATATTGTTAAAGTTCTCCAAATTCCATTGTTCTATATTGATTGGGGCGGTCCATGAGTTACCGATTAGGTTCAGTCCGTTTCTACCCGACGCAGCCTCAGCACTATAACTCATACCCAACTCAGGATCGTTGGTTGAAACCAACGTACCTTCCATATCAAATGTGCCTGCGCTCCTACGCGTAATGCAGTAGGCCTCAAATGGAGACATGCTGTCACCATTTTTCAAGAAATCACCCCAATATTTCGTTACCTCATTGTCCCAAGGAGCTATCCATGCACCATAGTAATTGTCTTGTGCATCGTTCACATCGTTATAGGGTGTTGTAGCCCATTGATATTGAGGTTCAGACGGAGCCCCGGATGCCTTGCAATAGTGTTGTACACGGGCTTTCGTATCACCGGCAGGATTATCAAAGATAAGCGCACCATTACCTGCTTCCGAAGATTTGATCACCAGTTGTTTCACTGCTGTTGCAGACAGAGGAGAGTCATAGTCCTCACCCGATTTGATCGTGCCATCTACCATCAAGGCAGCAGTTGGATTGATTGTTACAGAGTAGTCGGGTCTAATCACTACACTCTTAGCCTTGGCCACATTATCTACAGATGTACGTGCATCGGCAGTCACTATTGCATCAGCAGCAATAATCACTTGTTGCGAAATGTCAGCCACTTGTCCCAGAG
>JAKSNM010000017.1 GCA_024399785.1 Paludibacteraceae bacterium | reverse complement strand
CGGTGTTTATGGCGCGGAGTAGAGCAGTGGTAGCTCGTCAGGCTCATAACCTGAAAGTCGGTGGTTCGATCCCATCCTCCGCAACTCAGAAAAGCTTGCTAGAAATGGCAAGTTTTTTCTTTTTTATATATTTTCTAACGAAAATAATAAAAATATTTGCGTAATTGAAAAAAAAGTTGTATCTTTGCACGCTCTTTTGCAAAAATTAAAATCAATATAAAAACAACAATTATGCAAAACAAAGGATTAGTTCGAATTTTGGCGGTGTGCTTGGCACTTGTATGCGCCTTTTATTTGAGTTTCTCTTTGGTTACTTCTCACTATGACAAGCAGGCCAAAGAGTATGCCGATGGTGACGCGGCTAAAGAGTTCTTCTATTTAGATTCTATCGCTTCTAAGAAAGTGTGGTGTGGCTACACGCTCAAAGAATGTCGCGAGAAAGAAATCAACTTGGGTCTGGACTTGAAGGGTGGTATGAACGTTACCATGGAAGTGTCTGTACCAGAGATTCTGCGTGCGTTGAGTGGTTACAACACTACTGAAAATTTCAATGCCGCTATCGCTTCTGCACAGGAAAAACAGAAAACGAGTGGTGATGATTTTGTGACTTTGTTCATAGAGTCTTACAAAGAGTTGGATCCTAATGCCCAATTGGCTAGTGTGTTCTCAACCTTTGAGTTGAAAGATAAAGTGTCGTTGACTTCTACAAACGACGAAGTGGAGAAGGTTATTCGTGAGGAAGTGGATGGCGCTATCAACAACTCTTTCAACGTGTTGCGTACGCGTATTGACCGTTTTGGCGTGGTGCAACCCAATATCCAGAAATTGAGTCAAGCAGGTCGTATCTTGATAGAGTTGCCTGGTATTAAGGAGCCAGAGCGTGTGCGTAAACTGTTGCAAGGTTCAGCCAATCTGGAGTTTTGGGAGACCTACGATTTTGCGGAAATCTTGCCTCAAATGGCGCAGATTAACCGTGAGTTTGCTGCTGTGAATGCCCAAG
Source organism: Paludibacteraceae bacterium (assembly GCA_024399785.1). Lineage (GTDB taxonomy): Bacteria > Bacteroidota > Bacteroidia > Bacteroidales > Paludibacteraceae > Colicola. Next base: position 20,064 of record JAKSNM010000017.1, on the reverse strand, counting down.
ATGCTCCCGCAGAGCAAGCCAAGGAAGAAGCACAACCCGAGCAGGTAGATTTGGATACGGCTGCTACGACGGAGAGTCTGATAGATGCTTTGGCAGAGGATACTACCGCTGCTGCTGCCGATAATGCAGCTGCATTGGAGAAATATAAACAAGAGAATCCGTTGTTTGCCATCATCAATCCTAGTATTAATCAGGCAGGTCAGGCATATCGCGGTCCAGTAGTGGGTACGGTGCATTATACCGATACAGCTCGTGTGAATGCTATGTTGAATTCCACGATTGCCAAGCAGGTTCTGCCACGTGATTTGCGTTTCTATTGGACGGTAAAAGCGATAGACGAGGCAGGTGCTTATTATCAACTGATTGCTTTGAAGGCTCAGCGTGATGGTCGTGCTAGTCTAGAAGGTGATGTGATAACAGATGCACGTGCAGACTTTGGTCAATTAAGCGCGTTTGCTAATGTAAGCATGTCAATGAATGCTGAGGGTGCAAAAGCTTGGCAACGTATCACCAAAGACAATATTGGTAAGTCGGTAGCTATTGTGCTAGATGGCTATGTGTATTCGTTCCCAACTGTACAAAACGAAATTTCTGGTGGTAATTCACAGATCACAGGTAATTTCACAGTGGAAGAGGCTAAAGACTTGGCCAACACTTTGAAATCGGGTAAGATGCCTGCACCTGCTCGCATTATCCAAGAAGATGTGGTTGGTCCTTCGCTGGGTCACGAGGCTATTGTGAATGGTATGTGGTCGTTCCTACTGGGCTTTGTGCTGATTCTATTGTACATGATTTTCTATTATGGTTGGATACCTGGTTTGATTGCTGATGGTGCATTGCTCTGCAACGTATTCCTATTGGTAGGTATCTTGGCTAGTTTCTCGGCCGTATTGACTTTGCCAGGTATTGCTGGTATCGTGTTGACAATGGGTATGGCAGTCGATGCTAACGTGCTGATCTATGAGCGTATTCGTGAGGAATTGCGTGCAGGTAAGAACCTAAAGAAAGCCATTGAAGATGGTTTCAAGGGTGCTATCTCTGCTATTGTGGATGCCAACGTAACGAGTTTCTTGACGGGTGCTATCTTGGCTATTTTTGGTACAGGTCCTATCAAAGGTTTCGCTGTTACCTATATGATTGGTATTATATCTTCGTTCTTGACCGCTGTGTTCTTGACCCGTCTGTGGTTAGAGGCATACGCTCGTCGCGAGGATGCGAAAGAGTTGAGCTTTACTACCAAGTTGATGGCTAATTTCCTGCAAAATGTCAAAGTAGACTGGGTGGGAGCCCGCAAAGTGTTCTTCATTATTTCAGGTGCATTTGTAGCAGTAGGCTTGCTAGGATTGGAGCCTCACATGTTCGGTAAATTGAACCTGGGTATTGATTTCTCGGGTGGTCGCAACTATGTGGTACGTTTTGCCCAAGATGTGAATACGCAATCTGTGGAGAAATCGCTAACCGACGCCTTTATGGCACAGAACCCAGAGGGTGAGAATCTAAGTATGCGTGTGATTACTATCGGCGCTCAAAACCAAGTACGTATTTCTACCAACTTCAAGATTCATGAGAATAGTGAGACGTTGGATGATGAGATAGAGGCATTGCTCTATGAAGGTGTGAAACAATATCTGCCCGAAGATATTACTCTAGAAGAGTTTAAATCTACGGAGATCAATCCTGAGGTTGGTATTATGCAAAGTCAGAAGGTGGGTCCTGCTATTGCGGATGATATTACTACGGCTGCCTTTATTGCTGTGATTTGCGCTTTGATAGGTATCTTCTTGTACATCCTATTGCGTTTCCGTAACTTGGCATATTCTACCGCAGCTGTGACTGCCTTGGCTCATGACTCTATCTTGGTACTAGGTTGCTACGCTATCCTATGGAAAGTGATGCCATTCTCCATGGAGATAGACCAAAGCTTTATTGCGGCTATTTTGACGGTGATAGGTTACTCAATCAACGATACTGTGGTTATTTTCGACCGCATACGTGAGTACAATACCCTATATAGCAAACGTGACCGTGCTGTGAATATCAACGATGCTATCAACGCTACGTTGAGCCGTACCTTCTCGACCTCTATGTCCACTTTCGTAGTTCTATTGGCTATCTTCGTATTTGGTGGCGAGAGCATTCGCGGATTTGTATTCGCATTGCTAGTAGGTGTGATTGTAGGTACATACTCATCTATGTGCTTAGCTCCAAATATAGCTTTTGCTATCCAAAAAGCACAAGATCGTAAGAAAGAAAAACAATTGAATAAGTAATTGCTTACACACGTGTGCGTGCCTTGCGCACGCGTGTGTCTATAATTTAAGGTGTCTCCTGGTGGTGGCACCTTATTTAATTAAGATTTTAAATTTAGATTTTTTTGTATGCGCATACATTTTATTGCTATCGGTGGTGCTGCTATGCACAATTTGGCTATGGCTGTTGCGAGTAAACAAGGCTATGTGGTCACAGGCTCGGACGATGAGATTTTTGATCCCGCACTTACTCATTTGCGCGAGGCGGGTATTTGTCCTCAACAGATGGGTTGGTTCCCCGAACGTATTACATCGGATATAGATGCTATTATTTTAGGCATGCATGCGAGAGAGGACAATCCCGAATTGGTACGTGCTCGTGAACTGGGCTTGAAGATATATTCTTTCCCCGAATACTTGTATGAGCAAACCAAGGATAAGGTGCGCATTGTAGTAGGAGGCTCTCATGGCAAGACCACGACTACATCAATGATTTTATACGTGTTGCAGCGTTTGGGCATAGAAGCAGATTATATGGTGGGCGCACAAATTGAGGGATTTGAACGCATGGTGCGTTTGAGCGATACGGCTAAGTATGCAGTGTTTGAGGGGGATGAGTATTTGACATCACCTTTGGATTTGCGCAGTAAATTTTTGTGGTATAAACCCGATTATGCTATTTTGACAGGCATAGCATGGGATCATATCAATGTGTTCCCTACCTTCCCAGAGTATGTGGAGACTTTTCGCAAGTTTGTGAAAACGATTGGAAAAACGTTTGTGTATTACGAGGGTGATGATAATTTGCGTCAACTAGCCAAGGAGGCAAATGATCGTATAGATTGTATTCCATATAAGGAATATACAGGCGAGATAGAGATGCAAGTGTTTGGCAAACATAATATGCAGAACTTGCAGGCAGCTTGTTTGATTTGTCAGCAGATAGGCGTAAAAGCAGAAGATTTCTATCGAGAGATAGCCACGTTTACAGGTGCAAGCAACCGTTTGGAGAAAATATGCGAGGTAGGTGATAGCGTGGCGTATAAAGATTTTGCCCACTCTCCCTCCAAATTAAAAGCTACGGTAAATGCGGTACGCGAGCGTTATCCGGATAAACAACTGATAGCTTGTATGGAATTGCACACTTTCTCGTCGTTGATGGCCGATTTTTTGCCGCAATACAAAGGATGTATGCAAGAGGCAGATAAGGCGTTTGTTTATTTTAATCCCAAAGTAATTGAGCATAAACGGCTTACTCCTATCTCAAAAGAGGAGGTTGCCGAAGCGTTTGGCACGAAAAATGTGGAAGTATTTACAGATAGTCCAATGCTGCAATCGCGGTTGCGCGAATTGAATTATACCAATACGGCGCTACTAATGATGTCAAGTGGCACGTTTGATGGAATAGAAATTAATAACTTTGCTAACGAATTATTGCAATGAATAAACCAGAAAAGAGAGATCATCTCTACATGAAGATGGCCCGCACATGGTCCGAGAACTCGTATTGTGTTAGACGCAAGGTTGGTGCTTTGCTTGTAAAAGATCAGATGATTATTTCCGATGGGTATAATGGTACTCCTTCGGGATTTGAAAATGTGTGTGAGGACGATAACAATGTCTCGTTGCCTTATGTGCTGCATGCCGAGGCCAACGCAATTACCAAAGTTGCGCGTTCGAATAACTCTTCGGATGGTGCTACACTATATGTAACAGCATCGCCCTGTATGGAATGTAGCAAACTGATTATTCAATCAGGCATTAAACGTGTGGTATATGGCGAGTTATATCGAATAATGGATGGCGTGGATTTGCTAAAAAAAGCAGGCATACAGGTGGATTATTTACCTTTTGACGAATGAAAAAATATATCTTACCCACATTAACTATTTTGTTTTTATTGGCAGGCTTCTTAATTGGAAATGCTGTGTCCAACAAAGTGAATGCACAACGTTTTATTGTGCAAAATGGTCAGTTGTATTCAGCCACGGGTAAGGCGGATCAATTGCTGCAAATGATGGAGCAGATGTACGTGGATCCCATCAATGTGGATAGTATAACCGACGAAGTGATGCAGGAGTTTGTGGAGCGTTTAGATCCGCACTCTGCCTATATACCTAAAAAGGACCTGGAGATGGTCAATTCGGAGTTGTCGGCATCGTTCTCAGGTATAGGTATTCAATTCTCAATCCAAAGCGACACCATACAGGTAGTGGCGGTGATATCGGGTGGCCCTAGCGAAGGAGTTGGTTTGTTGGCAGGGGACAAGATAGTAGAAGTAGATGATTCGGCTTTTGTGGGTAAGAAAATCAATAATGAAAAGGTAATGCACACTTTGCGAGGAGAGAAGGGTACGAAGGTGAAATTGGGTGTGAAACGTGAGGGCGTGAGTGAGATGCTTTATTACACTATAACGCGTGGGGATATACCTATTCATTCGGTAGATGCTAAGTTTATGATAGACCACCAAGGCCATAAGATTGGTTTTGTGCGTGTTAATAAATTTGGCGAGAACACCTATGATGAGTTCATATCTGCTTTGGCAACACTTAAGTCTAAAGGAGCTGAGGGGTATATCGTAGATCTACGTGAGAACTCAGGAGGATTTATGGAGCAAGCTATTCGTATGGCGAATGAGTTTTTGTCATTGGGCAATATGATTGTTTATTCCGAAGGTCGCTCTTATCCCCGCTATGAGGCGCGTGCCAATGGTGCGGGTCGCTTTAAGAATGTACCATTGGTGGTGCTAATAGATGGTTTCTCGGCTTCTGCCAGTGAGATTTTTGCAGGGGCGATGCAGGATAATGACCGTGCTACAATAGTTGGTCGCCGTTCATTTGGTAAGGGACTGGTGCAACAACAGATGCCTTTCCCTGATGGTAGTGCGGTAAGGCTGACGGTCGCTAGGTATTACACTCCTTCGGGCAGGTGCATTCAAAAACCCTATAAAATGGGCGAACAGGAGGACTATCAAAAAGACTTGCTCGACCGTTTTGAACATGGAGAATTTTATTCTGAGGATAGTGTGCATCAAGACACCGTGGTGTACTATACTACATCGGGTAGAGTGGTGCATGGTGGTGGAGGTATTATGCCTGATGTGTTTGTAGGTAGAGATACGTCTCTTTATACTCCTTATTTTAATGTGTGTGTGAATAAAGCTTTGACGTACCAGTTTGCGTATGATTATACCAATCGTCATCGTGTGCAACTCAATCAGTACAAGGATTGGCAGTCGTTGGAGAAACATTTGATTGCTGCCAATTGGATCAATGAATTTGTTGCTTTTGCCAAAGAGAAAGGTGTAGAACCTAATGCGGAACAACTGGCCAAATCTAAACCCTTGTTGCAGCGATTGGTAAACGCGTATATTGTGCGCAATATATTGGGTGATGAAGGGTTCTTCCCCCTGTTTGAGCGCGATGACGAAATCACACAAAAGGCAGTGGAAGTATTAACTAAATCGTTATAATAAGATGCTTGAAATTGGACAACAAATGCCCGTTTTTAACGTGATAAATCAGGATGGTCAGGTGCTTACCCAACAGGATATGTTAGGCAAAAAAACTGTGATTTATTTCTATCCCAAAGATAATACACCTGGCTGTACGGCCGAGGCGTGCGATTTGAGAGATAATTACCAGCGTTTTCTGTCATTGGGGTATCAGGTGTTTGGTGTAAGCAAAGATAGTGCAGATTCGCATGTGCGTTTTCGAGATAAGTTTCAGTTGCCATTTCCTCTATTGTCTGATCCGACTACCCAAATGATGCAGGCTTTTGGTGCTTGGGGAGAAAAGAAGAACTACGGCAAGGTGTCGATGGGTACATTGCGCTCTACCTTTGTTTTTAACGAGCAGGGAGTGTTGATATACCGCGTTACGAAGGTGGATACCAAAAATCATACGGCCCAATTGCTAAAAGATTAGAGATTATTCTATGGACTATATTTCTCAACGCGAACAAATCGTGTTGGAGTATCTCGATCAAAACGGGATCTCCTATCAGGTGTATCACCATCCAGAAGGTAAGACCATAATCGAGGCCAAACAATGGTGGCGAAACGATGGTAGTGTGCATTGCAAAAATATTTTTTTGCGCAACCATAAGGGCGATCAGCATTATCTGGTTTGCTTCGACTGTGAACACGATTTGGATATTCATGATTTGGAACAACGCTTAAAGGCCGAACTGATAGCACATGGGGAAAATTCTCCCGGCAAACTCAGTTTCGCTTCGCCGGAGCGTATGGAACGCTATTTGGGATTGGAACCGGGCAGTGTTTCTCCTTTTGGATTGATTAATGACAAACAACAACATGTGATTTTGTTTTTGGATGAAAATCTGCAAAAAGCTTCCAGTCTGAGCTTTCATCCCAATGATTGTCGTGGCACAGTGGTGATTTCAAAACAGATGTTTGAACAGTATCTGTCGATTAAAGGCAATCGCTATCGGTATATGTCCTTGTACGAATGTAGATAGGTGGCAAGTACAAAAATCAAAAAGGAGTTCCGTGCGGAACTCCTTTTGTGGTACCTCTTGGAGTTGAACCAAGGACACATGGATTTTCAGTCCATTGCTCTACCACCTGAGCTAAGGTACCATTGCTTTTTTGACGAAAGCGGATGCAAAAGTACTACTTTTTTTTGATATACACAAATTTTTCTTGCTTTTTTTGGAAAAAAAGTGTAATTTTGCAGTAAATTTATATCTAATGGCAGATTTACAAGTTATAGCATACGCCCGAAATGGGTTTACGGATAAGTTTGGTATCCCTCGTCAGTCGCGTGAGGAGAGTGGTATAGAGACACGTGTTGTGTTTGAGTCAGCCTATCGTCATCCTGATGCCCTTCGTGGCATAGAAGGCTTCAATTATTTGTGGTTGATTTGGGGCTTTAACCAAGTACCACAGTTCGAGGAACAGTTATTCGACCGTCGGTCGACCGTCGGCAAACTTACGGTTCGCCCACCCCGCTTGGGGGGCAATAAACGCATGGGTGTTTTTGCTACACGTTCGCCTTTTCGTCCCAATCATTTGGGATTGACTAGCGTGAAACTGCTACGTGTAGAAGATGGTGCGCTAGTGGTAAGTGGCGCCGACCTGTTGGATGGTACGCCGATATACGATATTAAGCCTTATTTGTCTTTTTCGGACAGTCATACTGATGCCGAAAATGGATTTGCTGAACCAACCAAGGATTATCACTTACGCGTTCCATTGTTGGAGAATTTATTGGAGATATTGCAGCAAGATCCACGACCCGCATATCAACAGGATGGCAGGGTGTATAAGATGGATTATGCAGGATTTGAAGTGGAATTCAAAGTTGAACAAAATGAGGTGCAGATAGAAAAAATAGTGAAAAAATGTTTATAGAATTTGCAAATGTCAAAAAAAAAGTGTATTTTTGCACGCTATTTGTAGTATATTTGTAAAAATAAACGAAATGAGGAAGAGTGTATTGTTAATTTTAGGAGTGTTGGTGTCGTTGGTAGGTTACGGCGCATCACGTTCGGTGGAGCAAGCGGAGGCGTTGGCTGAGCAGTTTGTGGCAAATACGGAAAATAATGCGCGCAAGCAAATGGGAACTGCATCCAAAATGCAATTTGCCAAACAGTATATGCAACAAGATGGCGTTACGCCTGCTTTGTATGTGTTCAACAAAGGCGATCAGGCAGGCTATGTGATTGTGAGTGCAGATGATCGAACAACGGATATCTTGGGCTATGCGGACAATGGTCAGTTTGACGCGGATAATGTGAACCCCAATATGCAATGGTGGTTAAACCGCTATGCCAAACAAATGGCTAGTTTGGATGCTAGTGCGACACCAGTAACAAAGTCGGAGGCTACCACTACGGCTATTGCCCCACTATTAGGCGGTGTCAAATGGGAGCAGGAAGCCCCTTATTACAACAAGTGCCCTAAGGATTTGCTCACGCAGGAAACTAGTATGACAGGTTGTGTGGCTACGGCAGCAGCTATGATTATGAAAAAGTGGGAATATCCTCAACATGGTACTGGCACTCACTCGTATGAGTGGTGTCAAGTCTCTTTTCATCCCTATAATGAACAATGTAAAAACCTGTCCCTGAAATTTGATACAATTTCTTTTGACTGGGCGAATATGCGCGACACGTACAAAAGAAACTATACCAAGCAGGAGGCACAGGCTGTGGCTACGCTGATGTATGCCTGCGGAGTAGCGTGCGATATGGATTATAGCAGCGATGGCTCGGGGTCTTATACCGATGATATGGGTTATGGCTTGATTACCTATTTTGGTTACAGATATTCTATCTTTGTTTCTGCTTCGAAGAAATCTGACTATATGTGGGCGAAGGGATATGATGATATTGCTTTAAGTAATACCAAATTTAGTTGCAAAACGAGTGAGTTGGAGGCTTATTTGAATTCAGATTTAGAGGCTGGACGCCCTGTGTTGATGGGCGGTTGCGATGACTGGAATGGTGGACATGAGTTCGTGTGTGATGGTAGGGATACCGCAGGTAAATTCCACATTAACTGGGGTTGGGGTGGTGACGAAAATGGTTATTACACCTTGACGGCCTTGGGAAAAACGTACGATTTCTCGGACGATATAGATATGCTGATTGGTTTGGAACCTGATATCCAAACCGATGTGCAAGAACATAAAGCAGAGCAACTGCCAGTGCGTAAATGGATGCATCAAGGCAGGTTGTATATTGAGCACAATGGCCGTGTGTATGATGTGTTGGGCCAGTCAAGATAAGAGAGAAGAATTATGAGAAGATGGATGGTATGTATATGGTGCGTGTTGCTATCTGTTGGTTTGATGGCTCAAACGCGCACTATGGCAGATGCAGAAGCATCTGCTAAACGTTTTTTAAATACAACATCAGTACGAAAAAATATAGCTCCATCGTCGGAATTGTATGTATTCCAGCGTGCTCAACGAGGAGGTTTCGTAGTGATGAGTGCAGATAGCAGAGCCAAAGAGGTGTTGTGCTATTCAGACCAGGGCGATTATGAGCAGGCTTATCAAAATCCGCATTTTAGATGGTGGTTGGAACGTTATATTCAGCAGGTGCGTATGCTGCGTGGCGAACCCGTGAATAATCGGTCTCATCGCACAGCAGTTACTCCTATCGCTCCGTTGTTGGGCAATATATCTTGGGATCAAAACGCTCCGTACAATAATTTTTGCCCTATTGATCAGTGGACGCAAGAGCGCTCGCTGGCAGGTTGCGTGGCAACGGCTACTGCACAAATCATGCGTTATTGGTCCTATCCAGAGCATGGCAGCGGTACGGTTGAGTATGTGTGGTACAATTGCAGGGATATAAACTGCACGCAGTATAAAACATTTAACGCAACGATGATGTTTGATACTGTTCCTTTTGATTGGGCGAATATGCCTGAGGTGTATGATAATTCTGCCACAGAGGCTCAAAAAAATGCAGTAGCTACTCTTATGCTGATGGTCGGCATGGCCTCTCACATGCAATATGCTTCCAATCCTGTGGGCTCGTCTGCTTGGACAGACGATATGGGCTATGGCTTGCAAGAATATTTTGATTATACGTTTGATAAGTGTATTTCGGAATATGCTGATTCGTTGACTTATGCACGAGATAAGGGCTTTGCTGTGGCTCCTATTCAGATGGAGTACAACGTGGAGCAAAGTGCGTTTGAAGCAGCGTTTGATCAGTCTTTGGAGGCAGGATGTCCTATCCTAATGGGTGGCGCAGGCTCTGCGGGTGGTCATGAGTTTGTGTGTGATGGCAGAGACCAAAATGGCTTATATCATATCAACTGGGGGTGGAGTGGTACGTCCAACTGCTATTGTACATTAAATGCCCTCACTCCTGACCAGGGCAGACGCGTGTTCTCCAATGGCGTAGATGCGTTGGTGGGTTTGCGCCCCAAAACATCCACTCGTTTGCAAGAGACCACCAAGGTTGGTCAAGCGCAAAAAATGTTGCTGAATGGGAAAATCCGTATCCGTCATCATAATGGATGGTACGATATACTAGGTAATCCAGTAAAATAAAATATATCATGAATAAGTATTTTTGTGTATGCATTAGTGTACTATTGACCATCAGCGCGATGGCAGAAACGGTAGAAAGAACATTGATGAACACTACCTTCCGTGATTGGCGGACGTTGGAGTATGTAGAAGACAACAAAACAGCGGCTTCTGATTCAACGCGTCAATTAGTGACAAAAAAGAGCAAAGAAACGATTACATTCACTTTCCATCAAACCAACTTATACGAGGGTGGTAAGGGCAAAGTGAGTGCCGCTTGCGCATCTCCTGACAAGTATATGTGTGCTATGAAAAATAGTGCAGACAATCCTGCTACGGTCACTACGTCTGCTTTTGCATCTATCACGTCTCTTTCGTTCCTGGAACGTGTCACAGGTGGCAGTCGTGGTTGGGGCGTGAAAGCCAAAGGCGATGGTGACGAGGACTGGGTAACGCTTTACGATGCTGTGATTGGTTCAGGCGAAAAGGAGATAACCGTGGAGGTTAATCGTACCAATGTGCAGATTCAATGGTATAATCTGGCAGCAGGTCAATATGCTGCTTTGACCAATTTGGTCATCAAGGGAATGGTAGAAGATGATGGCAAGGTCGAATTGGTGTACTACGATTTGCAAGGTCAATGGCTGGGTGAACAAAATGTTGCATCTGGTTCTACTTTTGCTCCTCAGTATGGGGCGAGCGATTTGAATGTGCCAGCAGGAATGCTTTTCCGTGGTTGGTTCGAGGGAAATACCAAAGTGCGTGAAGGAGACGTGTTGACACAGGATATGAGTCTTTATGCCTTGGCTACTGCCAAAGAGCAAGCTTTGACTGGTACGCACTATTTCTATGACCTCACCAAAACACCTTTCTATCCTGAGGATCATGATTTATTGGTGTACCATAGCGCCAATGAGATAGGCGTTATCGTTTCGGCGAAAGCATATATCAACTACACTACTTCGGACAATGTGTCTCATCAGGATTATTATGCCGACCAAGACACGGTTGTGCTAAGTTGTGAGGACCCATTAACCATCAAGACCATAGATGTATATAATGTGGCTGCTCCTGTTGAGAAAGTGGGCCAACGCTACAACTTGGCAGGGGGCGATGTGGCTTCCTTCTTGATGGTGGTTAGTCAATTGCAAGATGGAGATACTATCTCTTTGGCGGATGGTATCTACGATTTAGGCGAGAAAGTGCTGACTGCCATTGCGCGAAATAATATCGTGGTAATGGGTGAGTCTATGAATGGTACCATTATAAAAAATGCTCCACCAGTGGAGATTGAGGGTATCAGTACGACTGCCACTATTCTCAATACAGGTACGGGCAATAAATATGAGAACCTAACTCTGCAAAATGCGTTGGACTATTATAAGAACAATAATGGCCGCGCTATCTGCTTGCAAGATAAAGGCGACAAGACCGTTTGCTATCGTGTGCGTATGCTCAGTTACCAAGATACCTACTATGCCAACAAGATAGGTGCAAGGCGTTATTTTGAGGAGTGCGAGATACATGGCACGGTAGATTTTATCTGTGGTGACGGTTCGTGCTATTTCTATAATTGCTTGCTCTATTGTGAGCCTCGTAAAGCTGCGGGCGGAGGGTCTGATGCACTAACTGCTAGCAACGCCAGTGGTAGCGACAAGGGCTTTGTGTTTGACCGTTGTGTGGTGAAGTCTAAATGCCCTGTTGTTAGTTTAGGTAGGTCGTGGAACAATGCACCACGTTGTGTCTATCTGTTAACGACGTTTGATTATTCAGAGGGTCAGTTTGGTGTGAGCGATGGCGATATACAACGTTGGACCAAGGCAGCCATGAACCATCTGCCTGACTATTTTGCGGAATATAATACGATGGATTCAACGGGAACAATCATCTCTCCATCACAGAATTTGGTTACGTTTACCTATGATAAAGAGAGTAAGCAGATGAATACCATTATTGGCTATGAAGAAGCGGTGACGCATACTTATCCCACTTTCTTCTCTGATTGGGATCCTGCTATCAACTACCAGCCTTTCCCTGTGCCAACAGCATTGAATAGTGTGCGTGCAGCAGGTCTCAATGCTGATAAACTGCTCAAAAACGGACATCTGTATATCCGTCGCTCGGATAACTCGTATGTTAATGTGTTAGGCTTCTAACAAGAATAAAACCTGCTCTTGTGGGCAAAAATAGCGGAGACGTCAAGATGAAAAAATTATTCCTAAATGAACGATTTATTTTTGCAGTCATCCTGATGAATGCAATTGTTTTGTTTGTTCAGGAAACGGGTGTTAACCTTTGGTGGATTAATACCCTTGATGCAATCTGTACGATAGTTTTTACTATTGAAATGATTGTGAAGCAGAAGTGTTTTGGATTTAAGAATTATTGGCAGGATGGATGGAATATAATGGATGGTACGTTGGTTATCTTGTCTGTACCATCTATATTCGCCTATTTGTGGCCTGATATGCTCTTTAATTTGAGCTTTATTCTGGTCCTGCGATTGCTTCGTGTGTTCCGTTTTTTCAGGGTGTTTCACTTGTTTCCTAATTTTGAAGGTATTGTACAAAATGTCAAGGTCGCTATCAGACAATGTTTCTCTGTCTTTATAGGATTTGGGATTTTATTAGTTGTGTTTACCTTGGTGTCTTGTGCACTCTTTTCACAAGCGGCTCCAGAGTATTTTGGCACACCTTTAGAAAGTTTATATTCTATTTTTAAGATGTGTACAATAGAAGGATGGTATGATATTCCAGATGCAGTAGCTTCGGGATCTGCATATTGGGCCAAATGGCCTGTACGACTGTATTTTATTAGTATTCTAGTCTCTATGGGAATAATTGGCATGAGTATCATCAACTCTATTTTTGTGGATGCGATGGTGAGCGACAATAATGCTGATATTATAAATAAATTAAATGAACTTGAAAAGAAGATAGATCAACTGAATAAGGAATAATGATGAGTCGTGTTACGGGTGTTTATAATCTGCTGAATATCAGCACCCCGACCTTAGTGATTCGTTAGTTATTCGTTAGCGATACCATAGTGTGTCTGCTGACATCTACCTATCTTCTATCTGCTCTCTATCTCCCTTCAATTCGACATTTTTTTCTGTGTTTTTGTACTGCGGATATATGCGGAGATGTGCGGAAATGTATCCGTCTCCGCACGTTTCCGCAGATTACGCAAACTATGAAAAATCCGATAAACACGCTGAAGATTTGAGGATTTTGAGGATTTCATGGACACGCCCGCCATCGCTTCTCGCGTCCGTGAGATTACTTTTCACAACTGCCATTTCGCGATCAAATACTGACAATGTCAACAGTACCTAATCCGCCAAATTCTATACAAATTTAGTGGGTAAAACCGAAAAATCTTAAAAAAAAATCATGCCAAGATTTTGAATAAAATCACTCTTTTAATAAAAAAATGAATTTTTTTTGCAAAATATTTGCGTATATCAAAAGTTTTTTGTAATTTTGCACGCTTTTTCGGCTCGTGGGTATGCGCACGCATATATACGCGAGAGCGAAGAACACGAAAATAAATCAATTAACTATTAATCAACAAACAAGTTACAATGCCTACAATTCAACAATTAGTTAGAAAAGGAAGAGCAGAACTTATCGACAAGAGCAAGAGCCCTGCATTGGACAGCTGCCCACAACGTCGTGGCGTATGTGTACGTGTTTACACAACAACTCCTAAAAAGCCTAACTCCGCTATGCGTAAAGTGGCTCGTGTTCGCTTGACGAACCAAAAGGAAGTGAACGCTTACATTCCAGGTGAGGGTCACAACTTGCAAGAGCACAGCATCGTAATGGTGCGTGGTGGTCGTGTGAAAGACCTGCCAGGTGTACGTTACCACATCGTTCGTGGTACACTCGATACCGCTGGTGTGGCCAACCGCTTGCAACGTCGAAGCAAATATGGCGCAAAACGTCCTAAAGCTGCAAAGAAGTAAGTTCTAATTAACTAAATTTAACTAAGAGTTCCCATACGTTGGGAAAGATTAACCGGGGTTGATCGGTTGAGTAAGGCGAAAGCCTGAAGCGATTACAACCAAACAAAAAACAATTAAAACAATGAGAAAAGCAAAACCAAAAAAGCGTGTGATCATCCCAGATCCCGTTTACGGAGAGGTAATGGTTGCTAAATTTGTGAACCACCTCATGCTAGATGGTAAGAAAAACACCGCCTATGGTGTGTTCTATACCGCCCTAGAGACCGTTGGCCAGAAAATGAAAGACAACGAAAAGTCTGCACTCGAAATCTGGAAAGAGGCTCTAGACAACATCACTCCTTTGGTAGAGGTTAAGTCAAAACGTATCGGTGGTGCCACCTTCCAAGTGCCTACTGAAATCCGTGCTGACCGCAAGGAGTCGATTGCAATGAAGAATATGATTAATTTCGCTCGCAAACGTGGCGGCCACTCTATGGCTGAGAAACTGGCAGCAGAAATCATGGATGCTTTGAATAGCCAAGGTGGTGCCTTCAAACGTAAAGAAGATATGCACCGTATGGCTGAGGCTAACCGTGCATTTGCACATTTCCGTTTCTAACTAACATTCTAAGGTATTAGTCAAAAATTAATTGAAATGGCAAAACACGATTTAAAATTCAATAGAAACATCGGCATCATGGCACACATTGATGCTGGTAAAACAACTACTTCTGAACGTATCTTGTTCTACACTGGTCTTACCCACAAAATTGGTGAAGTACACGATGGTGCTGCCACTATGGACTGGATGGAACAAGAGCAAGAACGTGGTATCACAATTACGTCTGCAGCTACTACTACGTACTGGAACTATAAAGGTGATAAATATAAAATCAACCTGATAGATACCCCGGGCCACGTAGACTTTACAGTAGAGGTTGAACGTAGTTTGCGTATCCTAGATGGTGCTGTAATGGCTTTGTGCGCCGTAGGTGGTGTACAACCTCAGTCAGAAACCGTTTGGCGTCAGGCTGACAAATACAATGTACCACGTCTGTGCTACGTTAACAAGATGGACCGTAGCGGTGCCAACTTCTTTGACGTAGTTACCCAGATTCATGAGGTATTGGGCGCTACTCCTTGCCCTATCCAAATCCCTGTAGGTGCAGAAGAAACTTTCAAAGGTGTAGTTGACCTAGTGAAAATGAAAGCTATTCTGTGGCACGACGAGACAATGGGTGCAGAGTATGAAGTGGCTGAAATCCCCGCTGACTTGAAAGCTGAGGCAGAAGAGTGGCGCGATAAGATGCTAGAGACCGTTGCTGAGTTCGACGACGACTTGATGGAGAAATACCTGGGCGGCGACCTGGATAGTATCAGTGAAGAAGAAATCATGGATGCTATCCGCAAAGGTACACTCAAAATGGCTATCTTCCCTGTTATCTGCGGTTCGTCTTTCAAAAACAAAGGTGTACAGACTATGCTAGACGCTGTGTGCGCTTACTTGCCTTCGCCTATGGATGATCCTGAAATCAAAGGTACCGATCCTCGCAACGATGCCGAGATTATTCGTCACCCCAATGATGACGAGCCTTTGTGCGCTTTGGCATTTAAGATTGCTACCGACCCGTATGTAGGACGTCTGTGCTTCTTCCGTGTTTATTCGGGTAAACTAGAGGCTGGCTCCTATATATATAACACGCGCTCGGGCAAGCGCGAGCGCATATCGCGTATATTCCAAATGCACTCCAACCACCAGAACCCTGTAGATGTAATCTGCGCGGGTGATATAGGTGCAGGTGTAGGTTTCAAAGATATCCGTACTGGTGATACACTATGCTCTGAGGAACATCCTGTAACGCTAGAAGGTATCACCTTCGCAAAGCCTGTGATTGGTATCTCCGTAGAGCCTAAGAGCCAAGCTGATCTGGATAAACTAGGTATCGGTTTGGGCAAATTGGCAGAGGAAGATCCTACCTTCACCGTTAAAACCGATGAGCAAACAGGCCAAACTGTTATCTCGGGTATGGGTGAGTTGCACTTGGAGATTATTATCGACCGTCTAAAACGTGAGTTTAAGGTTGAGTGCAACCAAGGTCGTCCTCAAGTGGCTTACCGTGAGTCTATCTCGGCTCCAGTAGAGCTTCGTGAGGTATATAAGAAACAATCTGGTGGTCGTGGTAAATTCGCTGACATCATCGTTCGCGTAGAGCCAGCTAGTGCCGAGGATTCAGATGGTTTGACCTTCGTAGATATCGTCAAAGGTGGTAATGTGCCTAAGGAGTATATCCCTGCTGTTCAAAAAGGTTTTGAAACCGCTATGAAGAGTGGTGTATTGGCAGGTTATCCTCTTGATAAACTAAAAGTTACACTGATGGATGGTTCGTTCCACCCTGTTGACTCTGACCAATTGAGCTTCGAAATAGCTGCTCAAATGGCGTTCAAAGAGGCTTGCGCTAAGGCTAAACCTGTGCTGATGGAGCCTATTATGAAGATTGAGGTGGTAACACCTGAAGAGAATATGGGTGACGTGATAGGTGACTTGAATAAACGTCGTGGCCAAGTTGAGGGCATGGATACTGCTCGCACAGGCGCACGTATTGTGAAAGCCAAAGTGCCATTGAGCGAGATGTTTGGTTATGTAACCGCCCTACGTACGATTACCTCTGGCCGCGCAACTTCTTCGATGGAGTTCTCTCACTACGAGCCTGTTAGCTCCACCATCGCCAAAGGCGTGTTGACCGAGGTTGGTGGTCGCGTAGATCTGGTATAATAACATTAAGGAACGCGTGCGTACGCGTAAGGCGCAAGCAAATGACTCTTTGCACACCGCGTACCACGCTTAAATAACTAAAACAATAAAAATTATGAGTCAAAAAATTCGTATTAAACTCAAATCGTTTGATCACAATTTGGTAGATAAATCTGCTGAGAAAATTGTGAAAACAGTGAAAGCAACTGGCGCTGTAGTAAGTGGTCCTATTCCATTGCCTACACACAAACGTATCTTCACCGTAAACCGTTCAACCTTCGTCAACAAAAAATCGCGTGAGCAATTTGAATTGGCAAGTTACAAACGTCTAATCGACATCTATAGCAGCAATCAAAAGACCGTAGAGGCTTTGATGAAACTAGAACTAGCTAGCGGTGTGGAAGTTGAGATTAAAGTGCAATAAAAAAAACGAGTACTTCCGACGGAAAGCGTTAAAGTAATCTTAGGGTGAAGCAACGAGAAACCCGTCGGCGAGAGTGCTTAAGAAACTAATAATTAATTAAAATCCACAATCAAATGTCAGGATTATTAGGTAAAAAAATCGGAATGACTTCCGTTTTCGGTGCTGATGGCAAAAATATTCCATGCACCGTTATCGAGTGTGGTCCTTGCGTTGTTACACAACTGAAGACAGTGGAGAGAGACGGCTACAAAGCTGCCCAGGTAGGTTTCATGGCTAAGAGCGAGAAACATACCAACAAAGCTGAAGCTGGTCATTTCAAGGCTGCTGGCGTGCAACCAATGCGCTACCTCGCAGAGTTTGACTTCGAAGATGAAGTTAAACTGGGTGATACCCTCACGGTATCGATGTTTGAGGAGAACACGTTTGTTGACGTGATTGGTACCTCAAAAGGTAAAGGTTTCCAAGGCGTTGTAAAACGTCACGGTTTTGGTGGTGTAGGTCAATCTACCCACGGTCAGGATGACCGTCTGCGTGCTCCAGGTTCTGTTGGTGCATGTGCCTATCCTAGCCGTATCTTCCCAGGTACCCGCATGGCAGGTCATATGGGACAAGACCGCGTAACCGTTCAGAACCTGCTCGTTCTGAAAGTGATTCCTGAATACAACTTGCTTATGGTCAAGGGTAGTATTCCAGGTGCAAAAAACAGTATTGTAACGATTAACAAGTAAGCAACAGTATGGAACTTAGTATTTTGAATCAAGCCGGTGAAGCTACTGGCAAAAAGATCAAGCTCAGCGCTGAGATCTTTGGTATCGAGCCTAACGACCATGCCATCTACTTGGACGTTAAGCAATTCTTAGCTAACAATCGTCAAGGAACAGCTAAAGCTAAACAACGTAGCGAAAATGCTCACTCTACCCGCAAACTCGGCCGCCAGAAGGGTGGTGGAGGTGCTCGTCCAGGTGATTTGAAATCTCCTGTACGCGTAGGTGGTGGTACCATTTTTGGCCCCGTTCCTCGTGACTATAGCTTCAAACTAAACAAGAAAGTAAAACAGTTGGCTCGCCGCTCTGCTTTGTCGTTGCGCGCTAAACAAGGTGAAATCATCGTACTAGATGCTATCAACTTCGAGGCTCCTAAGACCAAAGCTATGGTGGAAGTACTCAACAATTTGAAAATCGCTGGCAAAAAGATCCTATTCGTAATGCCTGATGTCAACAAAATTGTGATGAAGAGTGCTAGCAACATCCAACGTTGCAACGTGACCACTGTGGATGAACTCAATACCTATTCAATCATGAACTCAAATGCCCTAGTTATCCTAAAAGATAGCGTGAAAGCAATTGAGGCAACTTTAAACGCATAAGGAGGTAAAATTATGGCAATTATTATTAAACCTATCGTCACCGAGAAGATGACCGCCGCCGGCGAAAAGTTGAACCGTTATGGTTTTCAGGTAGCACGCACTGCCGGGAAAGTTGAAATCAAAAAGGCAGTTGAAGAAATGTACAATGTGCAAGTAGTGGCTGTGAATACCCTTATTCAAGCTCCTAAGGCTCAACAACGCTACACCAAGAGTGGACTCATTCGTGGTGAGAAACAAGCCTACAAGAAAGCTATTGTCACATTGAAAGAAGGTGAAACAATTGATTTTTATAGCAATATCTAAAAATGGCTGTACGTAAATTTAAACCCTCTACACCGGGGCAAAGACACAAAGTTATAGGCGCGTTTGAGACAATTACCGCAAGCGCACCTGAGAAGTCTCTCGTGTTCGGTAAAGCCAAAACGGGTGGTCGTAACCATGTCGGTAAAATGACCATGCGCTATATTGGCGGCGGACACAAGCAGAAATACCGCGTAATTGACTTCAAGCGCAACAAAGACGGTGTACCCGCTATCGTTAAGACCATTGAGTACGATCCAAACCGCTCGGCTCGTATCGCACTCTTGTTCTACGCTGATGGTGAGAAGCGCTACATGCTGGCTCCTAACGGCCTGCAAGTTGGTCAACAAGTATTATCCGGAAGCGGCATCGCTCCCGAAGTAGGAAATGCTCTCCCTCTGGCAGAAATTCCATTGGGAACTTTGATTCACAACATCGAGTTGCGTCCTGGTCAGGGTGCACAAATGGTGCGCTCGGCTGGTGTGTTTGCACAACTGGCTGGTCGTGAAGACAAGTATGCTTTAATCAAGTTGCCTTCAGGTGAACTCCGCAAGGTGTTGGCTGCCTGCAAAGCAACAGTAGGCGTTGTAGGTAATTCGGATCACGCCCTCGAAAAGAGTGGTAAGGCTGGTCGTAACCGTTGGTTGGGCCGTCGTCCACGCAACCGTGGTGTGGTAATGAACCCTGTAGATCACCCAATGGGTGGTGGTGAAGGTCGCGCAAGCGGTGGTCATCCACGTAGCCGTAAGGGCTTGCTGGCTAAGGGTTACAAGACTCGTCATCCGAAGAATCAAAGCAATCAATACATTATTGAAAGACGTAAAAAATAACCTATAAAAAAGAGAAATTATGAGTCGTTCATTAAAGAAAGGTCCATTTATCGACCGCAAACTTGAAGACAAGGTAATCGCGATGAATGAGTCTAACAAAAAAGAAGTTGTTAAGACTTGGTCGCGTGCCAGTATGATCTCTCCTGATTTTGTAGGTCATACGATTGCCGTTCACAACGGAA
>JAKSNM010000016.1 GCA_024399785.1 Paludibacteraceae bacterium | reverse complement strand
GAGTATTTTGGTTGGGACGTAACAATCACACGCGCTGTGTACACTATCCTAACTCTGTTCTGTGGCTTATTCCCAGGCTTGATTCTCTACATTATTCTGTATTTCATTACACCAGAGGCGTAAGCAGAACAAAGTAACCCAGGGTTACTGAAAAAATGTGAAATGTACACTGCCGTATTGGCGTGTCTCGCAAAAACGAGGGTGGAGTGTGAAATCGTGGTCTTTACCATGCTCTAACACGAACCATCCTCCTTTTTTTAGTAAAGGTAGTGCCAAATCGGGCAACTCGGTCAATTGGTCTAACGCATAGGGTGGGTCGGCATAGATAAAGTCGTATTGCACACGACAGGCGTTGATGAACTTAAATACATCGCTTCGTGCTACTGTCAGGTTGTTCACCCCTAGTTGTTTGCAGGTGGCAATAATGAAGTTCTGCTGGGTGTGGGCCAACTCTACGGCTGTGACCTCGCGGGCACCACGGGAGATAAACTCCAATCCTATACCCCCTGTTCCTGCAAAGAGATCGAGCATATCAATGTCCTCAAAGTCCAATCGGTTGTTCAATAGATTAAACAACGCTTCTTTGGCAAAGTCTGTGGTAGGCCGTGCGGTTATATTTTTAGGGGGCGACAATCGCCGCCCCCCATATTTTCCAGAAATGATTCTCATCTTATTCCCAGTTACCTGCGTTGTTGTTAGGTGCGATGATGTCACCTATCTTCAAACCAGGATAGTGCTCTAGTTTAGTCTCTTTGTCAATCAGGTTCACACGCTCTTGGTTGTCCAAGTCACCCAAGTAGGTGTCGTAGTGAGCACGAATTTCCAACAGAGGCACACGGATACCTTGCGAAGTAGTGTATTGGTTGTTTACTTCGGTCTCAAAACGCATGTGGTCGGTATAAGGAATATAGGTAATCTCAGCCACGTTGTCGGCAGTATATTCGCCTTTGTAAAGCACCTCAATCATGTTTTTATAGATGGTGTCACGGCGGAAACCTTGCAAACCATTCTCCTTCACCTCTTTATCGTTCTCCCAGATATAAGCATACAACTCATCTTTGTCCTCTATTTTGAGTTTGGCTTGCGCTTTGGCCAACGCACGCTCCAGTATCTTGGTAGCTTTGGGCTCGGTCAAACCTGCTTCCAGTTGTTTATCGCTCAATCCGCCCTCTTTCATCACCTCTTTTTTAGGGGTGTTTTGCAGGAAGAGTACCAATGAATCCAAATCAGCTTGGTAGCGATCATTTATCAATTTATACTCGGCCTCTGCAGCACGCAGATTGATCAGGTTCTTCACTACGGCTACTTCGCGCTGGGTGCGTTTCTCTTCAAAACGGATAGGGGTAACCACGCTGTCGATGCAGAAATAAACCAACACGATGCACGCGATGCCCAATAAGATACGATAAATTACTTTGGTGTTCATAATTATGCTATATTTCAAATTTGCTGCAAAATTACACATTTTTTTGGATATATGCAAATTTTTTTGTACTTTTGTGCCAAATTGTGAGAAATGAGAGGGCTATTTTTTTATATCTGGGCATTATTGCCTGCGTTGGGTTGGGCGCAAACCTACTCGGGCAGGGTGATAGATGAGCATGGTGAGGCGTTGATGTATGCTACTGTCTATGTGCAGTCTGCTCCTGAGGTTGGTACTGCCACCAATGGTGAGGGGGTGTTTGCTCTCGTACTGAAATCTGAAATCTCCAATCCTCAATCTGAAACCCTGATTATCTCCTGTTTGGGCTATGAAACCCAGCAGTGGCCCTTGTCGCGTTTTGCTGCTGATACGGTTGTAGTACAGATGCGCGAGCAGCCTATCTGGATAGCCCCAACAATAGTGGAGGCGGAGAAAACGCACCAAAGTAAACGTAAGAAAATGGCCTCGCTGCTGCGGACTGTCTATCAGCGTTTGCAAGAAGAGTCACCCAGAGAACCTGTGCAATACAACGTGGTGAGCGATGTCAAGATGGAAGCACAGACCTCGTCCTGGGGCATGGAACAGATGATTGCCAAAGTGGTGCAGATACCTAGCCAGGATATCACGCAGATGGATAGTGTGCAGTTCGTGGGAACCTATTGCAAGCGTTATTGTCACCCGCTCGTGCGTCAGCACGTGGATAGCCTGATGCATGCAGAGAAAGACAAGAGTCGTCTGCGCTATGCTGCGGCTATTGACTCGGGCACTATCGTGCATCGTAAGATGTGGGAGATGTCGCAAATGGATAAATCGGTGTTGCTGGATTTGAGCGATGAATTGGGGCGTTGGCAGTCGTCTCAACCCGATGCACAACACATGTTGTTGTCTTATTCACGCAAGCGCAGCCACTTTTTGGGCATTGTCAAAACAACCGAGACCCATCACTTGTTGGTGGATAATTCGGCTTCGCTACAAACCTATTCCACCGACTTGTATGTGAAACTCTTTTTGCCATTTAGCATCAAAATAAAGGACTCAGACCTGAGTTGGGTCAATCTGCTCAATATGGACGATGAGGCCTTGCAGAAATTTCGCTTAAAGCGCGGCACCATGCATGTGCAGTTTACTACCCAATATGTGCTGCGCGACGGTATGCGCGTGCCCTCGGAGAAGACCATGCACGTAGATGCACAATTGGAGGACAACAAAGGCAAAGTGCTGCCTTGCGAATTTTGGGCACAACAGCAGGTGACGAATATGCAAACAAGTGGTGTGAAACCTCTGCACCGTTACAGCAAATCGCAAACTGTTCCACGCGTGCTGGTACCGATTTACTAGTCGAGATAGCGAAATCACATTTTGCGTGGCAAAATAGCAAAAATATTTTGATATATGCAAATTTTTTCGTAACTTTGCAGCCCGAAATGAATGAGTATCCAAGTATATTACTTGGGGAGGCGGTCAATCAGTTTGCATCGCTACCAGGTATGGGACGTAAGACGGCCCTGCGTCATGTACTCGCTCTACTGCGTCGCTCTGATGCTGACGTAGAACGATTTACACAATCCATAGAACGACTAAAAAAAGAGGTGCATTACTGCCGCCGTTGCCACAATATCAGCGATACGGAGTTATGCCCCATCTGCGCTGCACACCACCGTGACCAACAGACCATTTGCGTAGTGGAGAACATACGCGACGTAATGTCCATTGAGAACACGGGCCAGTACAATGGTCTCTATCATGTGTTGGGCGGTGTGATTTCTCCTATGGATGGTGTAGGTCCCAAAGATATAGAAATTGACTCGCTGGTGGCACGTATTCAGCCTGAGAATATACAAGAAGTGATTTTGGCATTGCCTACCACGATGGAAGGCGACACCACAAATTTCTATATCTACAAGAAACTGAGTGTATTGGCTACCCCCTGCAAGGTGAGCCAGATAGCCCGCGGCGTGGCAGTAGGCAATGATATAGAATATACAGATGAGATAACATTAGGCAGATCCATTGTAAATAGAACCGACTATTATGGAAAATAGAGATTATATCAAGCGTCTCAATCGAGACTATTATGGCATGTTGGTGGTGGCGTGTGTTTGCGCAACCGCTATGTATTTGCTGATTACGAAGAATATCTTGTTGGCTATTCCACCCCTTACGCCGCTGGGACAGGCTATACAGTATATGGTGATTATAGATGCGTTGGCTACTATACCATTTGGTTTATGGTGGCATAAACGTACTTGCAAACGTCTGATGTCGCAAGAAGACAACGAAGCCCGTACTCAGGCCTATTGCCGCTCGGCTCGCCTGCGTATTTATTTGGTTAGCAACGTGATGGTACTCGGCATTGTGGCTTTTTATCTGTTAGGCGCCTACCAATCTATGATTTGGGTGGCTGGCATAGGAGCCATAGGATGGTATTTCACCAAACCTACCGAGAAGAAGATGTTCATGGAACTGCAACCAGAGACGTATTAATGTGTAATTGATTCAATTTGTAAATTATGATAATAGCTGTAGATTTTGATGGAACGATTGTGGAACATGCTTATCCACAAATCGGCAAACCTATCCCCTTTGCTATCGATACCTTAAAACGCTTGCAACAGGAGCAACATCAGATTATCTTGTGGTCTGTGCGCGAAGGTAAACTATTGCAAGAGGCGGTAGATTATTGCAAGGGACGCGGATTTGAGTTCTTTGCAGTAAATAGTAATTTCCCCGATGAGAACGAGATACACGACGGTAGGACAGCACGTAAACTAACTGCGGACTTGTTTATCGATGACCGTAACCTGGGTGGGTTGCCCGATTGGGGAGTGATATATCAAATGATACATAGCGGTAATGCCCTGCGACCCATTCCTGCTGAGGGCCTTGTGCAGCAAGAGGTGAAACATAAAAAGAGATCCCTGTTACAAAGGTTGTTCCAATGATTACCTTGCGCAAAATAGAACCCGAAGATGTACCTTTTCTCTATCAGTGGGAGAACGATGCATCGGCTTGGTCAGATGGAGCGAACCACAATCCGTTGAGCCAAAAAGACTTGCGGGACTATATCTCTGCCTCCACAGGCGATATATACCAAGATGGGCAATTGCGCCAGATAATTATAAACGAGGGCGTTACGGTAGGTTGTATTGACCTGTTTGACCTGGATCCACGTAATGGGCGCGCTGCTATTGGCATGTATATTGCGCCTGCCTATCGCGGACAGGGATTGGGCAAACAAGCCGTAGAAGCATTGGAAGAATACGCATTTGGCTTTCTGCACTTGCGTACACTCTATGCGGTGATAGCCGAACATAATGCTCCTTGCCGCGCTATTTATCAGCAACTGAACTATACCGAGTCGTCGGTATTAAAAGGTTGGACCCAAGAAGATAATGCACTAATTTATATAAAGAACTATGCAAATCGGATTTGATCACAGCAAGTACGTTCAAATACAATCCGAGCATATTCGTGACCGAATAGCTCAGTTCGGAAATAAACTGTATTTGGAGTTGGGAGGTAAACTCTTTGACGACCACCACGCAAGCCGTGTACTGCCAGGTTTTCAGCCTGATAGTAAACTGCAAATGTTGGCGCAACTGAAAGACCAGTTGGAGATACTGATTGTAATCTCTGCCTTGGACATTGAGCGAAATAAAGTGCGTCAAGACCTGGGTATTACCTACGACGAGGATGTGCTGCGCTTGCGTCAGGAGTTCATGGACCGTGGTTTCTTGGTATCAGGAGTAGCGGTGACGCACTATAATCACCAAGCGTCGGCAGATATGTTCCGCGAACGTCTCTCGCGCATAGGTGTGCGTTCCTATGTGCTATACACGATAGAGGGTTATCCGCATAATGTGGCGCTGATTGATTCCGAAGAAGGTTTTGGTCGTAATGACTATATCGAGACTACGCGTCCGTTGGTAGTGGTGACGGCTCCTGGTCCTGGTAGTGGTAAAATGGCGGTGTGCCTCAGTCAACTATACAACGAACATCAACGTGGCATACAGGCTGGTTATGCTAAGTTTGAAACCTTCCCTGTGTGGAACTTGCCTTTGCAACACCCTGTTAATGTGGCATACGAGGCTGCTACGGCCGATTTGAACGATGTGAATATGATAGATCCCTATCATTTGGAAGCATACGGGCGTATAGCGGTGAACTACAATCGCGATGTAGAGATATTCCCAGTGTTGGATGCCTTGTTTGAAGGTATATACGGCAGCAATCCGTATAAGTCACCCACGGATATGGGCGTAAACATGGTAGGGTATTGCATTAGCGATGATGCAGTATGTCAACTAGCCTCAAAGAACGAGATTATTCGCCGCTATTTTGTGGCACTCAATCGTTTGGCAGATGGTTTATGTGGCGAGGAGGAGGTGAATAAGATAGCGCTGTTGATGAAGCATCTGAATATCACAACCGACCTGCGTCGCACAGTGGCTGCGGCTAGGCAACGCAAGGCTGAGACAGGTTGTATATCGTCAGCTATTGAGTTGAACGACGGCACCATCATCTGTGCCAATTCGGGAGATTTGTTGGGTTGTAGTGCTGCGCTGATACTGAATGTAACCAAACACTTGGCAGGTATCGACCATAACTTGAAACTGATTCCACAAGAGATGATTGAGCCTATCCAACGCACCAAAGTAGAGTGTTTGGGGGCCAAGAACCCCCGTTTGCATACCGATGAGGTGCTGGTGGCGTTATCGGTATTGAGCGAGCATGATAGCAACTGCGCCAACGCTTTGGCACAGATACCTAAACTGCGTAATTGTCAGGTACATAGCACGATTATGTTGGGAGAGGTAGATAGGCGTATCTTTGCCAAGTTGGGTATTAACCTAACCTGTGACCCAATGTTGAAGCGCGATTTGCCGCCAGTGGTTAAAGATAGGGATTAAAATCTTTTTCGTGACCTATTGTGGTCTGATAACCATGCCCAGGATACACTAGTGTGTCTTCGGGCAGTTTTTTTAGTTCATTCAGCGAGTGAATGAGTTGGCCCATGTCGCCACCTGGCAGGTCAGTACGCCCGATGGACTCTTGAAACAAGGTGTCGCCTGTGAAGATTGTTTTTTCTTCGGGGAAGTAGAAACAAACAGCATCCTCTTTGTGACCAGGAGTGAGAATAATTTGTAAATTTGTAAATTGTTCAATTTGTAAATTATTCAATTGCTCATTGTTCATTTTTGATTGATAATCAATGATGGGTAGGTTGGGGAAGTGGCTTTGTAGGCACTCCAGACCGCAGATGTGGTCTGGGTGGTAGTGGGTGATGAGAATAGCGCAGGGGGTGAGTTGGTGGTCGTGTAAGTAATCGAGTACACGTTGCTCCTCTTTCTCGCCGTACATGCCAGGATCTATGATAAAGCACGTATTACCTAGCTCGACGATGTAGGTACACTCGCGGTAGGGATTGCAGTAAAAAGTCTTGATGTTCATCATAACGGCAAATAAATAATTCGTTTTTCGGCGAACCAGTCGCTGGAGAAAGCAGATTGTGCGAAGGAACTGATTTCTACCACTTCGGCACTTTTTTTGAAAGGGGCTATCTCGCTATCTAAATTACCACCCTTGAGAACGATAATGCCATTGGGCAAGGCATTGTTGTGGCGATGGTGTATGTTCTTACGTACTAACTTGACTAAGTCGGGTAGGGGCATCACGGCCCTGGAGACCACAAAATCAAACTGCCGCTTCTCCTCCTCTACACGCTCGTGCAAACACTCCACATTGGTGAGCCCGATGCGCTTGGCGATATCTCCTGCTACCATCACTTTCTTACCAATGCCGTCAATGAGTGTGAAACGGCACTCTGGAAAGAGAATAGCCAAAGGTATGCCAGGAAAACCGCCTCCTGTACCGACATCTAAAATAGTAGTGCCAGGGGCGAATTGGATATACTCACCAATGGCCAACGAGTGGAGCACATGATGCTCCATCAGATTATCTATATCCTTGCGAGATATGAGATTAATCTTCTCGTTCCACTCGTGGTATAAACCATCAAGAGCAGCAAACTGCTGCTCTTGAATATCAGTCAGCGATGTTCGTAAACACGTTTTGAACATCCTCGTCTTCCTCAATTTTGTCAATCAGTTTCTGCACAGACTCGCGTTGCTCGTCGGTGAGTTGTTTTTGGTCGTTAGGAATACGCACAAACTCGCAGGACTGAATCTCAAAGCCATTGTCCTCCAAGTACTTCTGCATGCCCGAATACTGGTCAAAGTCTGAGTAGATAACAATGGTGTTCTCTTCCTCATCTACGCCAAGTTCCTCTACACCGAAATCAATCAACTCCAATTCCAGTTCGTCCAAATCAATACCATCTTTCATGGTAATGGTGAAGCAGGCCTTGCGGTCAAAGAGGAACTGCAGGCAACCCTGTGTACCCAATGTGCCACCATGTTTGGTGAAGTAGCTGCGGATATTAGCGACAGTACGCATGTGGTTGTCGGTAGCGGTCTCCACAAAAATAGCTACGCCGTGTGGACCATATCCCTCATAGTTGATCTCCTTGTAGCCTTCCGACGATTTATCGGTAGCTTTCTTGATAGCTCGATCAATGTTCTCTTTTGGCATATTCTCGCGTTTGCATTGCTGAATAAGCATACGCAGACGTGGGTTGCCATCAGGATCAGCACCGCCTTCGCGGGCAGCAATAGTGATTTCTTTACCTAGTTTAGTGAACGTGCGGGCCATGTGTCCCCAACGTTTCAGTTTAGTTGCTTTACGATATTCAAAAGCGCGTCCCATAATAGTTTGTAAATTTATAAATTTGTAAATAGTTCAATGTGTAATTTTATTTTGCGTGGTCTAAAACCGTCTCATAACTTACTTGCTCGAAGTTGATAATGAACTCTACACGGCGGTTGAGCGCACGTCCCTCTTTGCTGTCGTTGCTGGCAATAGGACGAGTAGGACCATATCCTACGGCAGTCATACGTTCTTTGGCAACACCTGCTTTTACCAAATACTGCATTACAGCATCTGCACGACGTTGGCTGAGGACCATGTTGAGCTCTTCTTTACCTGTGTTGTCGGTATGTCCTTGCACCTCAACGATGTAGGAAGGATTGTCTATAAATACTTGTGCTACATTGTTTAAGATAGCATAACTGTTTTTCTTGATTACCGCCTTACCTGTCTCGAATTGGATGCCCTGCATCGCTTTTTTGAGCAGGTTACGCACTTCTTTTTGGATAGCAGGACAACCTTTGTTTTCTTTCAGTCCTGCTACATGAGGACATTCGTCCATATAATCGTCTATACCATCACCATCGCTATCCAGGTTACAGCCTACTGAATCCACAAAACCGATGGCCTCGGGCAGGGTGACGCATTGGTCAATATAGTTAGGCACACCATCGTGGTCGGAGTCTAAATCGCAACCTAGACTATCCACAAAAGCTCTGCCTTCTGGTAATGTGAAACAACTATCGCGATAGTCTGGCACACCATCACCATCTGAATCTAAATCACAGCCCAGACTATCCACAAAAGCAATAGCTACGGGTAGGGTGAAACATTTATCTCGGTAGTCGGGCACACCATCGCCATCGCTATCGATAGGACAACCTACTGAATCTACCATACCGTGTGCTTGTTCGGGAGTGTCAGGACAGCGGTCTAGGTAATCAGGCACACCATCGCCATCGCTATCCACAGGACAACCACGATCATCTACAACGACATTGAGTGGTGTCTCTGGACACATATCCAGTTTATCAGGCACACCATCTTTATCCTTGTCTTTCTTAGGATTGGTTCCCCACACAATGCTGAAACCGAGCGCTACGTTTACACCCTTGCTTTTATAGGGAATAGGGATGTTCTCATATTCAACATAGGAGGTGGGAATATAGTCCATCGCGAGGGTCAGGTTGATGCCATCGTAAGGCATGAAACTGAGGCCTGCACCGATATTGCTATATTTGCCATTGTTAACCAGCGAGTAGCTGACAGCCAGGTTGAACCAATTGCAGGGGCGCACAGCACCACCTATGGTCACCTCCTCGTACAAGCGATTGTTGAATAAACGTGTCTTGCTCAAAATACCTATGCCCAATATATTGTTGCAGAAATTAGCATCTACACCCACATTGAGTTTGGCGGATAGCATTCGAGTGTATGAGCTGGTGCGGTCAGAAGTGCGAATACAGTCCGCAAAGCCCTCAAGAGCGGCTACGACATCGTCGCCTAGTTTCTGGCTGTCAAACGTGTAGTTGTTCTCGGCATTGGCATAGTCGGAGTATTGCAGTCCGTTTACTCCCGTAAAGACGGAGTCGATATGCGTGGTGTAGTTCACCCCTTTCCAGGCAATGAAACCCAGGTCGTTGATAGCCGCTGTGATCTGCACTTGTGGATGGGGTTTGTAGGTGAAACCCAAGTCAAAACCTACACCATAGCCTTGTGGCGTGATATAGTCTTTCCAAGTCAATCCGTTGGTGAGTTGATTCAAATCTGCTTGTTTAACGCTTTGGTAACTTAGAGGATTAGGCAGAGCACTTAAACGAACAGGGGCTGCGCCTTGCAGGTAGCCATCTCCATAGAGGTACCACGCAGAAGCGGAGGCGTCTAAATTAAGATTTCTAAACAACATAGTGGCATTGGCAGAACCAATTAGGAACTTGATCTTACCACCAACAGTCCATTTTTCATTGATTTGATAGGAATAGCCACCCGATAGTTCGGTATAGGCCGTCATTCTTAGAGAGGTATGTTTTAGATTGTAACTATTCACGCCCGACAAATCGCGCATGCCCCCATCTAATAGGAAATTGAAATAGGGTTGGGGCAGACCCACACCTGT
This sequence comes from Paludibacteraceae bacterium, assembly GCA_024399785.1. Classification (GTDB taxonomy): domain Bacteria; phylum Bacteroidota; class Bacteroidia; order Bacteroidales; family Paludibacteraceae; genus Colicola. The sequence continues at coordinate 11,097 of JAKSNM010000016.1, read as the reverse complement.
TTCGATACGTTCCATAATGCCGATATGAATATAGCCTTTCTCTTTGTGACGGAAACCAAAACTGAGCAAATCGAGTGTCATGTCCTCGTCCAATAATGTAACATTTCTAAATTGCTTCATCAGTTTGGCGCGGTCGGCATCGGGGTGCATGGTTGTAATGGTTTGCCCATTTTGATTGAATATAGCGTCGCTCATGGTCAGCGAGTTATTGCCTATCCACATGCTGGTGTAGCCAAGTGGTGAGAAATTAACATAACCATCGCTCACAGGCTGAAAAGCGGGGTTGACAATGTGACGCATAGGGGCGTTCTCTAAAAAGTAGAGCGTAGAGACTTGTTGTGCAACTATTGGGGAGACAACTCCTGCGATTAGTAGCGTGAAAATATATTTCTTAGTTGTGTTCATAGCCGTAGTGTATTAGTTGTCCTTCTTATTTAAGTTGATAATAGCTTGCACATCGGCTGCTACACCTAGGTGTACTTGTATCGAATTGGTCGTGTCTATGGCGCAAGGCTCTATGTTGTTGCCCATGTAAGCATCCAGTTTCAAGTGCTTGCACTGAACGAGCGAGTCGAACTGCTGCTCTTCTACATCTACAATAAATGTGGTGACAGATGGTTCGCTCACATAGCCGTATTTCTCGCCTGCATGGCGTTGCATTTTAGGTGCAGGCAGGGTAATCTCATTCTCGTTTTGTCCCTCAAACAAATGCAGATTCATCTCGGAACTGTCTTGACGCAAGAACCACACTTTTGCATCCACTTTAAATGGCAGGCTATTGCTCAATTGCAGATAGAGTTTGATATGTTTGGCTGTGCCTTTTTCAATCACTTTCACGCTCTTGAGTAGCGAATCAAGGTTAATTTTGTCAAAACGGACATCGCTAATCTTGGTTACATATTCTATCTCGCTCTCTTTATCCACTTTGAAAGGTATATCAAAGGCCGCAAATCCGTGCAGCTCTGTGTTGGACGTTACGCGGTGTTGTTTCCATGGATAATTCGGGTGCGTATAGGGATCTACAAACAGACGGAAACTATACAACAGACTATCGGGACGTAGTTGGAAGAGATTATCCAAATGTCCTTTGTCTGCATCGTAGTTAAATAGCTGACTATTCCACGCCGAGTCGTTCAAATTGCCATAAGGCGACACCACATTGTCTAGAATGAACTGCGTGTGGGGGTTGCCGTTCCATGTAGCTTGTGCTTTTTCGGTAGCGTTGCTCACCATCAGGGTGTCTAGATAGACCATGAGTGGTGCGGCTACATGGTGCGAAGCGTGTACGCTGACCGATGGCTCCATCAGACGTAGTTTCATTTTCTTTATGTTCTTCCAATCGCTCCAAAGGCTATCTATGCAAACTATGTCGCGGTCGCGCATGTCGCTACTGGCCTCAAAGAAACCCCAAGCGGCATCAAAGTTGATGAATTGGGTCTCGAAATGGTAGTCGAAAGCAGATGCATCGGTTATTTGCACATCTTGAGAAGTAGGTACAGTGAAATTAAATACAAAAGTAAATCCGCAGGTATCTACTACATTGCTTGCGCTAGGGGTTGCGCTCTTGTCTTTCATCAGCGATAGCGTGAATCGATCTACCGTAATAGGTATATTCACGTTGTAGTTGTAGCCATCGCCTTTGGTGTATAGACGTACCGTTTGACCTGAGGCACAGCGGAACTGGTGATTGAGCACCACATCTACCGAGTTGATCCAATCCCAAGGCAAGTTCAAATTACTTGTATTCACCAAACTGGTAAAGGTGGCATTGGTTACTTGCACACTATCAATACGCTCATCCGATAGATCGCTGTTGATGCCGTCTAATTTTACGGTTAAGGGGAAACGTAGAACAATTGGACTGCCTTTTTTATCGGGTTTCACCCAACCTTCAGCGTCTATGTAACCATTGCGCGCCATCTCGCTCTTTACGGAAAAGACCTTGTCGGTTTTGCCCACGTATTTACTGAGATCAATTTGATGGTAATGTTTGGTGGGTATATCTATGGAGTCGAGATAGTGGAATACCCCGAATTCATCTACTGCAATCTTGTTGATTTGCCCACCACCTAAGAAGTCGTTGGTGGTGAATAGCATGCTACCTACAGGCAGCGCTATACCCATATCGGCCTGCATGCGCATGTCGATATTGTTGAGGTCGATGTCGTTTCTGCAACTACTCAAACCTCCTACTACAACGATGGCCATTAAGAGCCAACCGCATTTTGGAATACGTAAAGTCATATTAATTTAGTGTTTAATTGTAAAAAACGCACAAAAATACAAAAAAAATCTGATATATACAAATTTTTAGTTATTTTTCAGCATATAAATCTGCTCTGTGGCACGGGTGAGGGCGGTATAGAGCCAACGGAGAGACCCGTCTTGGTCCTCCCCCAATGGGAGGTTGGAAAGGGAACCTGGGTCAATGAATACACGCTTCCACTGACCGCCCTGCGCCTTATGGCACGTGACCGCATACGCATAACGTATCTGCAAAGCGTTATAGTAGGGCGAAGACTGAACCTTCTCTTTCAACTCTTTCTTGTTACGTATCTCGGGGTAATCTTCTGCAATGGCGAGGTACAGTTCACGCTGCTTTTGGTAATTGAGGTCGGGAGAGTCGGTTAACAAGGTGTCTAACCAAACCACTACATCTACTTCCCACTCATAGTCCAAACTCCGCAAACTGGCGTCCGCAAAACGCTGACCATACAACTCACGCTCGTTGCGTAGCCGCACCACCTCCAACATATCGCCGTTGGCGAGAAAAGGCAACCCCTCGTATTGTTGTGTGAAAAAATAGTTGTTCCGACTCACCATGATACGATCACCCACTTGCAGTATATCTTCTTTCCATAGCAGTTGGGCGCGTACACCCTGATTGTACAGGTTGGTGCGCTTGTTGGAGCGGGTGATAATCAACGTCTCTTCTAGCCCTACCTCGTTATAACTGCGCTCAATTGCCTCTACCATCTGATTGGGGGGCAGCAACTGCACATCCTTGTATGGCATAATCAGGTCCAGCACGCTCCCTTCTTTTTCCCTATTTTTCCCGACGGCGAGCCGACGGCGAACACTATCCTGATTGAACGCTGTGCGTACTCGCGTAGCGTTTTTTAGTATGCCACTCTCTTGGGCTTGTCGCGCTACTTCGGTAAGACACACATAGGTCACACTCAATCCTCGGCTCTCCAGTTCCTTCACTTGCAAGGCAGGACTCTCTTTGTATTCCACAGGGGGCAATTGGGCTTCATCGCCTAGCAGCAACAGACGGCAGCCCTCACCTTGGTAGATAAACTGAATAAGATCGCGCAGTAGATAGTGGTCTATCATCGAGGCCTCATCTACGATGAACAGGGTGTGTTTGTCTTTGTTGAACGCCAACGAGAAAGATGCCTCACCCAGTGGATTATTCTCGCTATGGTAGATCCACTTGTGGATCGTATAGGCATTCACCCCCGCGTAGTGGCTCATCACCTTGGCTGCCCGTCCCGTAGGTGCAAGAAGAACAACAGGTTGCTGTAAGGCAACCATGGCTTGGGTCAGCGCAGCAACCAGACTGGTTTTACCTGTACCTGCATAGCCAGTTAATAGGAAACAGGGCCGTTCGGTGCGACTGGATAAAAAATTCGCCAACGCCTCTAATGCTACCTCCTGACCCGCGTTGGGAACAAAAGGTAAACAGGCGATAATTCTATTTTTTATAAAATTATTTAGCAAAATATTTGCGTATGTCAAAATTTTATTGTACTTTTGCAGTCGCTTTCGTGATAAACGAAACTCATCTAGTGGGTGCTATACGACCAGCTCCCTCTGAATTCCCCCAGGTCTTGACCGAAGCAAGGGTAGGAGGTTGTAGCGGTGCGATATAGTTAGCCCACTTTTTTGTGCCTATCGCTTTTCTAACAGCACCACATTCTCCACATGTTGGGTATGCGGGAACATATCCACTGGCTGAACTGCTAGCACTTTGTAGTTGCTGTCCAATAGGGCTAAATCCCGTGCCTGAGTGGCAGGATTGCAACTGACATAGACCACACGTTGTGGTGCTGCGCTTAAGATGACATTAATCACATCCTCATGCATGCCAGCGCGAGGTGGGTCGGTAATAATGACATCGGGTGTGCCATGCACACGGATAAAGTCAGCGTTGAGCACATCTTTCATGTCGCCTGCAAAGAACTCGGTGTTGTCCAGTCCATTGAGTTGGGCATTGACCTTGGCATCTTCAATCGCTTCGGGTACATACTCTATACCCACTACTTTTTGGGCCTGTTTGGCCACAAAATTGGCTATGGTGCCAGTGCCTGTATAGAGATCATAGACCACTTCCTTGCCTGTTAATTGTGCAAATTGCCGCACTACGGAATAGAGTTCGTAAGCCTGGTCTGTATTAGTTTGGTAGAACGATTTGGGTCCCACCTTAAACCGCAAGTCTTCCATTGACTCAATGATATGATCCTCGCCACTGTAAAGCAGTACGTCTTGATCGCCAATCGTATCGTTGAGTTTTTGGTTGATGCAGTACATCAGGCAAGTGATTTGTGGCCATGTGGAATGAATCATCTCCAATAGGCCGCGTGCGTTGTCGTCCAAAGGCTCGGCAAACACTACCACGACCATCCAGTCGCCGTGGTTATTGTTACGAATCATCAGATTGCGCAATTGCCCCGTGTGCTGGCGTTCGTTGTAGAAAGACATGTGGTGGTCGATTGCATACTGGCGTACCGCATTGCGGATGTCGTTTTGCAAACCCTCCATGAGGTGACATTCGTCTATTTGCAGCACTTTGTCGAAGCAATTGGGAATATGAAAACCCAGTCCTGGCTCAAAAGGTATGCCGCTTTTCATTTCTTCGGTGGTGAGCCACTTGTGGTCGGCAAAGGCGAACTCCAATTTATTGCGGTATTGATATATCTTTTTACTGCCTAGTATAGGACGTATCTCGGGCAAGTCTATTTTGCCGATGCGTGTCAGGTTATCCTGCACTTGTTGTTGTTTCCATTTCAATTGCTCTGCATAGGGCAGTATCTGCCATTTGCAGCCTCCGCAGGTGCCGTAGTGGGAACAAACAGCCTCGCAGCGGTTCGGACTGAGTTGCTTATAGCGTGCCACGCGGGCTTCCATGTAGGAGTGCTTTTTCTTGGTCACTTGCAGGTCAACTACATCGCCAGGCACGCAATAAGGCACAAAACATACCAGGTCATCGATGCGCACCAGGGCCTTGCCTTCGGCAGCAATGTCGGTGATGGTGATATCTTCTAAGAGAGGTAAATTCTTCTTTTTCATCGTATCAGTTGTTGATATATAGTTTCAAAATGGTCTAAACATTCCAGAGGGAATCCCACTAGGGTGTAGTTTCTGTTTTTGATAATAGCAGGCAGTTGCGTGTCGGTATAGCGTGCTACTACCTCATCGCTGGGGGTATTTTTGCTGACCGCGGACACATCTTCGGCACTGAGTCGGGTGGGGTTGAGTTGTTGATGGAACGAGTAGGTCTCGGTTTCTATCTTGATTTGCCCCGATGCGCAAGCGTTGTTGGGATAGCCGATGTAAGCCCCAGATATGAGTACACTGCGTACTCCCTGCGCCCAATGTAGGCGTTCCACCCAATCGTTTATCTTTTTTACGGTAGCGGGGGCACTCTTGCCTAGAATGATATCTATCTTGTAGTAGTTACTGTCGCGCATACACAGCGCAGCGCTGGTGCAACTCACGTAACTGCGTCTGATTTGACACAGGGCACTACCATGCTGAGCGATATAGTCATGTGTATTGCCGACTGCCAGTTGTCCTTGGTACTGCGTGTTGCACATGCCAAATCCGCAATCATCGTCCGAATGCCAAGGGTCCCAGCGACGGTAATTGATTTGCTCACCTATATACGCCATCTCATAGCCGTCAGGTATGGCACGAGCACCAGGCACTATGCCGCCTGTCAAACTGTCAAAAGCCATCATCTTAGGCCCTCGTATCTCATTAAAAGCATCTACAATGAGTAGCGGTATGTCATTGGCATAACTGCGGTAAGCCGACACGATAGGCGAGCGTAAACTGATACCGCCTGCATTGCCTGCCGCGATGCAGAAATCGTATTTGACTTCGCCTTCGAGGGGTAGCGCATAGGTGGTAGTATCTATTCTCACACCGCTATTCCACGTGCTGTCGTTTCTACGCGTGTACACGATATAATAAGTAGGTGCGGCTTCTGTTTCTAAACTGTCTAATTGCGGTTGCCAAGTTACCCGTACCGAGTCGCCGTCTATGTAGGTGTGCAGGGCTTGTGGAGCGAGAGGTTGCGGCACGAAATGTTGATTATGCAGTTGGGCAAGGTAGCGGCCGAGACCTTTGTAGATAGCGCGCGCCACATCGTGACGGAACTGCGGATTGAGCGCGTAGTACATGTCGGCGTAGTTCTGGTGGGAACAGATTTCCAAGATCATTGCGGGGATTTGGGGAATACGTGTCTCGCCGTAGTTGGCATGTCGCAACTCGCGTCTAGGCCATTGGGGATGGTAGATGCGTTGCAGATCGTTCACCACTTGGTTCATTACCATGTTAGCGAATGTATTGTCCGCCTTGTGGGTGTAGATGGCCATGGTGCCGATTAGGCTATCGTTCATTGTGGCTCCCGCATCGGTGTGAACAGCCAAACTAAGGTCTAGGCCGATGTTCTGCTGTAGCAGGTAGTTGACCCAGCCTCCGCGGCAGACTATATCGTTTAGGTAGTCTGTGTAGGTGGTGTCTTTCACCCATGCTGCATCGGGTACGCCTATGTATGGCACCCAATAGCGGGCGGCTTCTACCCACCTGGGGTTACCGCTTGGACCTGGGGTAGTCTCGTCTATCGACATGTGTTCTATGCCCGACAGAGTATAGTCGCCTTTGGGTAGGGTACAGAGGTAGTGCCATAGTCCTATGCCCTGTGAGGTGTTGACCTCATAGGTAGCGGTGTAGGTGCCTTGTGTGAGGGTGATGGTTTGCATCTTCTTACGCGCTTTCTTCTCCCAACGTATATAGATGGTCTGATAACCAGGGCGCACATAGGCTCTGGGTTGCATCACGACTGCGCCTGCGTTTTCCAACATAGGCACGAGATAGGGAGCGGTGAACGAGGTGGTGAACACATCTTCTACGGTAGTCCACACACGTGCGCGTTGCCATTTCCATCGGTCCTCGTCCGCGTTGTAGTGCAGGCCATGACTGGCCCATAGGGCAATCTGCCTGTCTTGCAAACCTTGTGTTGCAGCAAACGGACTATCTACCTGCCGAATCAGTGGACTGGATTTCTTGGTTGCTACCAGGGCTGTTGGCACTAGCAACAAGAGCAATATGATGATTCTGCTTTTCGTAAGTGCTAAAGTCTTTCTAGAAATATCTTTACCGCTCCTGCTACCAGGTCGGCACAGGGGCGTTTGTGGTAGTATGCTTCGGTGCGTGCTTCGGGTGCAGGTCCGTCAGCACTCATGCCGCTCAAAGTGGCGCAGTCCAGGGCACCGTTCTCCTGAATAAAAGCCTTGGCGAGGTCTTGCACGGCAGCGTAGTTGGCTTTTTTGCCTTCGGCATCGTGTGGAGTGGCGCTGCCACTACGTAACCCTTCTAGCAAGAACATGCCACTGGCGGCTCCGCAGGTCAAACGCATGCGTCCTATGCCTCCGCCGAACGAGGCACTCACTTTTAGGGCTGTGTCCAGGTCGGTAATACCGAATAAATCAGCACAGGCGGCGAACACCGACTGGGAACAGTTATAGCCCAAATGAAACAACTCACGGGCACGCTCTTGACGCTGTTGTATCTCTTGTTCTGTCATAGCTAACGTGTTTGGTGAAATCTGCTGCAAAGATACACTTTTTTTTGCATATATCAAAACTTTTTTGTATTTTTGCAACCAATTTTATGCACAATAAAAAGCGATGCAATACTTTTTAGCAATTATTGGCGGTGGACCTGCGGGTTACACTGCTGCAGAAAAAGCTTCAAAAGCTGGTAAACAAGTGGTGCTCTTTGAGCAAAACGCACTAGGTGGCACGTGTCTGAATGTGGGATGTATCCCCACAAAGACATTGTTGTATAGCGCCAAGCAGTACTACAACGCCCTGCATGCGGATAAATACGGTGTTACGGCCGAGAATGTGGCTTTCAACTACGAGAAGATGGTGCTCCGCAAGCAAAAAGTGGTGCGCAAACTGGTGGCTGGCATCAAAGCCAAACTCAACAACGAGTGCTGCACTGTGGTCAATGGCACTGCCGAGGTAGTGAGCCGTACTGACGAACAGGTGGTTGTTGCCTGCAATGGGGAGCAATATGAGGCAGAGAACCTATTGATTTGCACGGGTTCTACCAATTTTGTGCCTCCTATACCTGGGGTGAAAGACAATCCCAACGTGTGGGATTCTACCATGGCATTGGATAGCAAAGAGTTGCCTCAATCTATCGCTATTGTGGGCGGTGGTGTTATTGGCTTGGAGTTTGCTACGCTCTACCATGAGTTGGGCGTACCTGTTACGGTGATAGAGGCTATGCCTACTATTCTGCCCAATCTGGACCAAGATATTGTGCATGTCCTGCGTGAGAAATACGAGAAGGCAGGTATTACGATTCTTACTGACACCAAAGTGGAGTCGATAGATGGGCAACATATCTCGACCAGTCAAGGGGAAGTAGATGCCGATAAGATACTGATTAGTGTAGGTCGCCGTGCCAATCTGCAAGGCTTAACTGCACTGACAGATCTACAATGTGAGCGAGGTGTCTGCGTGGACGATTTTATGCGTACGAATCTTAAGAATGTCTATGCAGCAGGCGATGTAACGGGCAAAGTGATGTTGGCGCATGTGGCGGCTCGTCAAGCCGAAGTGGCTGTGGGGCGTATGCTTCGTCAGATACCTGTGCAGCGCATTGCGTACAATGCTATTCCTAGTGTGGTTTATACCAATCCCGAGATTGCTTCGGTGGGCATTGCGGCTGGCCAAGACTGCGAGGTGCGCACGCTGCCAATGACCTATTCGGGACGCTTTGTGGCGGAGAACGAAGGGGAGACAGGTTTGTGTAAGATGGTAGTGGATAAGAAAACACAGACGGTGGTGGGAGTACACATGATTGGTAATCCTTGTTCCGAATTTATTGCTGCGGCTAGTTTTGCCGTCCGCATGGGCTATACCGTACCCGAGTTTCAACAAGTGGTGTTCCCGCATCCTACCGTGAGTGAGATATTAAAGGAGGTACTATGATGAATAGATCTGTTTCAATGCAAATCCGCGAACTCTGTCGCCAAAAGAACGCCGTCATTATGGCGCATTACTATCAACGGCCCGAGATACAAGCAGTGGCTGATTTTATAGGTGATAGTCTGGCCTTGGCGCAGCAGGCGCAGCAGACGCAGGCTGATATCATTGTGATGTGTGGCGTACATTTCATGGCAGAGACGGCGGCTATATTATGCCCCAATAAAACGGTGCTTATTCCCGATGAAACGGCGGGTTGTTCGTTGGCCGACAGTTGCCAAGCCGCTGACCTGAAAGCGTGGAAAGAGCAGCACCCTGACCACTTGATTGTTAGTTATGTCAATACCTCTGCAGCGGTCAAAGCCTTGACTGATGTGGTGGTCACTTCGGGCAATGCGCTCCAAATAGTGAATCGTCTGCCTGAGGATGCCAAGATTTTATTTGGTCCCGACCGCAATTTGGGTAACTATATCAACCAACAAACGGGACGTAAGATGGACCTTTGGAACGGATGTTGCCATGTGCATGACCGCTTTGAGGCAGCGCGGTTGGCTCACCTCAAACAACTCTATCCCAAGGCACTTGTTTTGGCGCATCCTGAATGTCGAGCCGAGGTGCTCGAATTGAGTGATGTGGTTGGCTCTACGGCGGTGTTGATTCGCTATGTCAAACAGCATCCCGAACAAGAGTATATCGTAGTGACGGCCGATGGGGTGGATTATGAGATAGGGCAGTCTTGCCCCCAAGCACAACTTATTTCGCTGCATAATGCATGTGAGTATATGCACCAGCATACGTTGGAAAAACTTTTGGCTTGTTTAGAGAACGAGTCTCCGCGTGTCACTGTTTCTCCCGATATAGCTGCTGCGGCACTTCGTCCTATCGAAAAAATGCTTTCCTGGTCCTGATTTACAAATTTACTCATTCACACATTGTCCCATTTACCGTCCATATTACTCGCCATGTCGGGTGGCCTCGACTCTACGGCTGCAGCTTTGCTTTTGTTAGAGCAGGGCTATCATTTGGTGGGGTGTACATTCCGTACACGCTATACGTCTGAGTCTAATTTGCAGGCGGCTGGTGCTTTGGCGCAGCAATTGGGTATAGAACATCATGTGGTGGATTTTACGGACTTGTTTGATAATAGGGTGATTCGTTATTTCCGTGAGGAGTACTTGGCAGGACGTACGCCCAATCCGTGTGTACTCTGCAACCGAGTGATTAAGTTCGGCGCGCTGATGGATGTGGCGGACCGCTATAGTTGCGACTATGTGGCAACGGGTCATTATGCCCGAGTGCAGGATGGTTTTATCTGTCGCGCAGCGGATGAGAAGAAAGATCAGACTTATTTTCTGTGGCAACTATCGCCCGAGCAGTTGGCGAGAGTGATTTTCCCTTTGGGCAATCTTACCAAAGTGCAGGTGCGTGCCTACTTGGCAGACCATGGTTATACCGACTTGGCTAGGGGAGGGGAGAGTCAGGATATATGCTTTATACAGGACGATTATCGTTCGTTTTTGCAATTGCCTACACAAATAGGAGACTATGTAGATGCTACGGGCAAGGTGCTGGGGCAACATGTTGGTTTTGCCAACTACACCATTGGTCAGCGCAAGGGACTGGGTATCGCGTTGGGTACGCCTGCGTTTGTTACGCAGATAGATGCAGCGCGTAATGTGGTGACGCTGGGGAAGCATGATGAGCTCTATACGCACGATGTGCAGTTGCATGATGTGGTTTTTCGGGGCGATGCTTCTTTGCCTGTTATGGCTCAGATTCGTTTCCGCAGTCGTCCGCAGGAGGGTGTTTTTAATGCTCAAATGTCAACGATTCATTTTGTTGATCCTGTTTGGGCAGTTACCCCTGGCCA
>JAKSNM010000015.1 GCA_024399785.1 Paludibacteraceae bacterium | reverse complement strand
AGGTAATTCTATTGCTGGAGTTCGTACTCCAACAGTTGCAACTCGTGCTTCATGACTTTGTCATACTCGAGCTGCTTATTCAGCACATCCAACGCATGCAAGACCGTAGCATGGCTGCGATGACCAAACCGAGAACCTATCTCCGCTAACGACAAATCCGTTAGGTTCTTCGCCAAAAGGAAACACATCTGACGCGCTTGCAAGATAGCATGCTGACGCGATTTGGAAGACAAAGCTTTCTCACTAATACCCGTATGCTCACACACCAGACCAATAACATCCTCTATCTGCACCTGCTTGGCGGTAGTGGTAACCAGACGCGAAACAACCTGCTTGGTCAAATTGAGGTCAATCTCACTATTCATGAGCGTAGAATAAGCCATAAGCGACGCCAAGATACCCTCTATATCGCGGATATTGTCACAGGCATTATGGGCAATATAGTCCACAATCTCCTCGCTAAGGTGCATATCGTCACGATGCATCTTATCCAGCAAAATAGCCTTGCGCAAAGCCAGGTCAGGACGCATGATCTCAACAGGCAGACCCCACTTGAAACGCGTGAGCAGACGATCCTCCACATCTTTGAGCTGCAAAGGCGAACGATCGGACGTCAGAATAAGCTGCTTACCCATCTGATGGAGGTAGTTGAAGATATGGAAGAAAGTGTCTTGCGTGCCCTTTAAGCCCGAGAAGAACTGGATATCGTCCAGTATCAACACATCGACAGACTGGTAGAAAAGCAAGAACTCAGGAATCTTATTTTGGTTGCGCGCCTCCTGGAACTGCAACTTAAACGTATTGGCATTGACATACAGCACGCGTTGCTGCGCATACTGGCGCGCAATAGCATTGCCTATGGCATTGGCCAGGTGGGTCTTGCCTACTCCACTGCCACCATAGACAAAGAGGGGGTTGAAGACTGTTTTACCAGGCTCTTTGGCAATAGCCACACCTGCGGCACGCGCCAGTTTATTGGTCTCACCCTGGATAAAGTTCTGGAACGTGTAGTTGGAATTGAGCTGGGTATCCCAATTATGTAAGGGCTGAGGACCCATCATAAGCGCATTGTAGGACGCTTGGGTCTCTCCGTCGGAAGGGAAAGCACTAGTGGCGCCAGAGGTAGAATCAATCAACACACGATATTCCAACGTGGTCTCGTTGCCAAAAACACGACGAATCGTCTTGCTAAGCAGATTGATGTAGTTCTCCTCGATATATTCTGCCACAAACTGGCTGCGGACTCTCAACACCAAACAATGGTCATTGAGCTCAATAGCCTCGACGGAAGCAAACCAAGTGTTGTATTCACTCGGTTTGAGATTATCCCGCAGAATTTCTGCGCATTTGAGCCACAATATGTTTACGTTTTGAGCCAACGTTATCCTAAGAATTTACCACAAAAAGTTCGAAAAACGATGCAAAGATACTGCTTTTTTTTGACATGAGCAAATCTGGTAGTTTTACCCCCTTTGGGTATTTGTCTATACTCACCAAAGTCAAGCACTTACGCTCTTAAACGATAGAAATAAGCCGATTTCAAGCCATAGAATAGCCTAAAATGCTGATTTTTAGCCTTATTCGCGCGTTTTGTTCCACATAAATACGTGAAACAATTTTTGCTAACTAGTTGAAATATGGTATGTTAGAAAAAATGTATTTTTGAAATCAAATTAGAAATAATTTAAATAGACAGAATTTCTACTTTGATTTTTTCTCCTTATCTTTGCCACCAAACAGGGAGAAATGAACATACCTTTTGGGGTTGGCTTTGAGGTCAACTACCAAGTGGTCAAGCGACACAATAGTAGAGTCCACATGCTGGTATAATTGTTTGTCATTAAGCAGCAATCCCAAGGTGCCATCTTTTTGGGTCAAGATAGATTGCACGGTGTCGAGCGTAAGGTCGATGCGAGCCACGGTGCCTGACAGGTTAGCGTCCTGGATATCACGCACCACGACTTTGGCATCAGCCAGCAAAGAATCTGCATTGGAGACCATGCCAGGCAGTTGGTCGTGAGCCACCTTCTTAATATCGCGTGCGCTCGCGGAGAGGTCCGCAGACATGTGCTCTACATTAGACAGGGTTTGTTGCAGAGAACTATCCCCTATTTGTTGGTTAACTTTTACCACCAAAGCATCTATATTGGAAATAGCGTCATCCACTTTGGCAATCAGCCCCTCTTGCAAGGAGGTAAGCAAGCCTGGCACAATAGTAGTAGGTAGTGTGTCACCACTGGCATAGATAGTGCTATGGGCCAGTTCTCCCGCAGGCACGACCACTTCGATAGCCTTGCCACCCAGCAAACCATCATCTACCAAACGCATTTGTGCCGAATCGGACAAAACGATGTCTTTATGAATAGAAATAGTCACTGTAAAGGCTTGGGACTTGGTAAAATCGTACTGAATACGATCTACCTGGCCCACTTTATAGCCACGGACATAGACAGGGGCTTGCTCGGTAAGTCCTGCCACATTTTCAAACAGACCAATGTATTGATACTCTTGGGTGAAGATATTGACACCCTTTAGAAAATACAAGCCAAAATAAACCAAACATCCACATAAGATGACCAATATGGCCACTTTTATTTCACGTGCGTACTTCATAATTATTCTTCACATTTTACGATAAAACAATCTGGGAACTTATCTTTCATCTTGTCACGCAACTGGGCAGCCTCTTCGCGTGTAGCACAATTGCCTGTCATGTATTTATACCATCCATTGGCCTGTTTGTAGGAATAGGACGTAACGCCTTTGAAGGTAGAATCGCCCTTAGGAAGGACTGTGCGAGAGACAAAGATCTGCACTTTCCACACCTCTTTTTTAGCCTGCGGAGCAGGTTGTTGGACAGGCTGGATGGGCAGCGGAGACTGAGCAGGAATGGGAGCCAATTTCACGGTGTCAGTAATGCAATCATCCACTGGTTGAACCTCAGGTTGAGCCTCAGGTTGAGCCTCAGATTGTGCAGGGTGAGGATCGTGCTTGTAGTAGTTGCAGAACGCAGCAAAAAGGGCATCGGTAATCTCACGTTTACCCTGGTCTGATTTGAGATATTGCTCCTCATCGGCATTGCTAACAAAGCCCATCTCAACGAGTACGCTGGGGCATGCCGATTTGAGCAGCACCCAGAAAGCAGCCTGGCGCACTCCCCTATCGGCTCGATGTAAGGTGTTGGTGAATTCGTTTTGCACCAACGAAGCGAATTGCAAACTTTGGTCAATATAGCGGTTTTGCATCAATTCGAACATGATATAGGACTCGACGCTATTGGGGTCGAAACCTTGGTAGGCCGTTTGGTAGTCTGATTCCAGTTTGATAACCGCATTCTCACGCATAGCTACATCCAGGTTCTGCTCCATCTTGTCCGTACCAAGAATAAACACCTCTGTGCCATGTGCACTGCGGCTTTCAGCCGCATTGGTGTGGATACAAATGAACAAATCGGCATTGTTTTTATTCACAAAATCAGCACGCGACTGCAAGGGCAGGAACACATCGGATGAACGGGTGAGCAGGACCTGCACCTCGGGATATTGTGTGCGTATTTTAGACGCCAAGCGAATGCTGACATCCAGGTTTAAGTTCTTCTCTAACACGCCTTTACGCCCCACAGCACCAGCGTCTTTGCCACCGTGGCCAGCATCGATAACTACTGTGAAAGGAGCGCTATGCAGCAGCAAAGTCTGGCATAGCAATAAAACACCTAAAATCGCCTTTTTAACCATAATATACAATTTTGTATGCAAAAATACACAAATTATAGTGAAAACCAAAAACATCTTTATATTTATATAAAAAAAGTCTTTTTTATTTGCGTAACTCAATTTTATTTTGTATCTTTGCGCGATATTTGCGTGTAATCTATGAAAACGAGTGATTTTACACAGGAAGAGGAAGAGCAGATTCAACAAGCCTTTCAGTCGCTGCTGGATGTATATGCTGCTTCGCATCACCGCCAGAAGGTGGAGATTATAACGCGTGCCTTTGAGTTCGCCAACAAGGCGCACCACGGTGTGCGCAGATTGAGCGGTGAGCCCTATATCATGCACCCATTGGCTGTAGCCAGGATTGTAGTAAAGGAGATTGGATTGGGTAGCACGAGTATATGCTCGGCTTTGCTGCATGATGTGGTGGAGGATACCGAGTATTCGGTAGAGGATATAGAGGAGTTGTTTGGCACGAAGATTGCGCAGATAGTAGATGGACTGACCAAGATATCGGGTGGCGTATTTGCAGATCAGGCTGCTAAACAGGCCGAGAATTTCCGCAAACTGCTTCTGACCATGTCGGATGATATACGTGTGGTACTGATTAAATTGGCCGACCGTCTGCACAACATGCGTACCTTGGGAGCGCAAGCGCCCGAGAAACAGCGCAAGATAGCAGAAGAAACGCTGTATATATATGCTCCTTTGGCCCATCGATTGGGATTCTTCCCTATCAAGTTGGAGCTAGAGAATCTCAGTTTTAAATACGAATACCCCGAGTTGTATCAACAGATAGATGATCGTTTGGCTGCCTGCAAGGATGTGCAAATGGAGAACTTTGAGGAGTTTGCAGCGCCTATCCGCAACAAGTTGCACGATATGGGATATGAGTTTACGATATCTGCACGTATCAAGTCGGTATATTCCATATTTAAAAAGATGCAGCGCAAGAACATACCTTTTGAGGATGTGTATGATTTGCTGGCGGTGCGCATCGTATTTAAGCCGAACGAGGCCATGTCGGAAAAGGACCAGTGCTGGATACTATATGCTGCATTAACGGAGCTGTATCATCCTCATCCCGAGCGCATACGCGACTGGATATCCACGCCTAAGGCCAATGGTTATGAGGCACTGCATGTGACTGTAATGGGCAAGAATGGCAGATGGGTAGAGGTGCAGATTCGTTCGCAGCGTATGCATGAGATAGCCGAACATGGTTTGGCTGCCCACTGGAAATACAAGAACAATGTCTTTGGCAGCGAGAACGAGTTGGACCATTGGCTGCAAGAGGTGAAAGAGGTGTTGGAGAACCCCGATCCAGATGCAATGGCATTTTTGGACAACTTTAAGTTGAGTCTGTTTGCTCACGAAGTGTTTGTCTTTACGCCCACAGGCGAAGTGAAAACCCTACCCCAGCACTCTTCTGTATTGGACTTTGCTTATATGATTCATACACAAATAGGTGAGCATTGCATCGGTGCCAAAGTGAACCATCAGTTGCAACCTATCTCCTATCGATTCCATTCGGGAGACCAGGTTGAGATATTGACCTCTCAAAACGCCACACCTGTACCCGAATGGCTCAATATGGTAGAGACAGCCAAGGCGCAAGATGCCATTCGCAAATATCTGAATCGCACAGCGGTGCAACAAACCAACAAGAAATTAGAACCTTTCTCGGTATATGTAAATATGCGTGGCGTAGATCGGTTTGGCATGTTGATTCAGGTGATTCAGACCATATCGGAAAAGATGCAACTGAATATGCGCGACTTGCATATTCAAACCAAAGATCAGCTGTTTGATTGCCAAGTAGAGGTGGAGGCATATAGCGAAGAGTCAGCCGAACGATTGTGTGCTGAACTTCGCAACATACAAGGGCTGACATCTGTAGAACGAGTACAACTAAATACACAAAATACACAACCATTAAATTAACCAGTGTAACATTATGAAAAAGATTTTTTCTGTAGTTGCAGCAGCTATGTTGGCTACTGCGCTAATGGCCCAAGAAGCCGTTATCACATTTGAGAAAGAAAGTCATGATTTTGGTCGAATCCAAGAATCTGACGGACGTGTCACCACCGTATTTAACTTCAAGAACGAAGGTATGTCGCCATTGGTACTGAGCAATGTACGTGCCAGTTGCGGATGCACCACACCTAAATGGACTCGTGAACCAATAGAACCAGGGGCAACAGGAGCCATCACGGTAACATACAACCCCAATGGCCGTCCAGGTAAATTCTCAAAAACAATCACGGTAACTTCTAACGCCACAGAACCCACCAAACGTTTGTATATCAAGGGTGAGGTGATTCCAAAGCCTGCACAGCCCGTGAATAAATATCCAGCCAAGATAGGTGATTTGAGTTTGGCTACCAAACAACTGGACTTTGGTGATGTGCTGAAAGGACAATCGAAAACGATCAACATTGAGTACGCCAACCAAACAGACAAAGTAATCACGCTAGAAGCATCGCAGTCGGAGTTTGTATCTGCTGTAGTTACTTTGGCAGAGATACAACCTAAACAAAGCGGTCAACTGGCTATCATATTGGATGCCAATATTTGCCCTATCTATGGTCCTGTAAAGGAAAGAATCTATCTAAAAGTGAACGGCAAGACCGAGAACTCGGAAGCATACGCCATCACCCTGACTGCCAATGTTAGAGAAGACTTTTCCAAACTGACCGAGGCACAACGTCTAAACGCACCTATTGCAGATATTGCCAAGGAAATCAATCTGGGTGTATTGCCAGCAGGTAAAGCCAAAGTGTCTAAGACATTGCCTTTGAGCAACGCTGGTGTGAACCCGCTATATATCCGTCGTGTGATTGCAGCAGACGACATGATATTCCCTGTGGTAAAGAACGGTTTGAAATCGGGTAAGAGAGAACTCAAATTTGTGGTGAACACCACCAAGATGGCTTCCACCAAATACCAACGTGGCATTACCATCATCACCAACGACCCAAGAAATCCTATACAAACGATCAAACTAACTTGGGAAGTGCGATAAGTTGTCATGCAACATCCAGAGAACAATAAGGCATATAAAGGACTAGCGGTAAACGAGGGTGTGGAGAACTTGCCTCAAGTCAACCCATACGCTTCGTTTCACCGTCAGAAACGCACGTTGACAGCAGAGCAATATGTAGAGGGTATTCTCAAAGGAGACATCACATTGCTGGGACAAGCTGTTACGTTGGTAGAAAGTCAACTACCGTCTGACCAGGTAATCGCTCAGCAGGTAATAGAAAAATGTCTGCCCTATTCTGGCAAATCCATACGTGTAGGCATTACAGGTGTGCCTGGTGCTGGTAAGTCCTCTTTTATTGAGTCGTTGGGTACCGAACTATGCCAACAAGGCAAGCACCTTGCGGTACTGGCAATAGATCCATCCAGCGAACGTACCAAAGGCTCTATCTTGGGAGACAAGACGCGTATGAACGAATTGTCGGTACAAGCCAATGCGTTTATTCGTCCCAGTCCTTCTGCTGGTTCTTTAGGAGGTGTAGCCCGCAAGACACGAGAAACAATAGTGCTATGCGAGGCAGCAGGGTTTGACACTATTTTGATAGAAACAGTGGGTGTGGGACAATCGGAGACCGCTGCCCATTCTATGGTGGATTTCTTCTTGCTGTTGCAGGTAACAGGTACGGGAGATGAATTGCAGGGAATAAAACGTGGCATTATGGAGATGGCAGATGGTATAGCCATAAACAAATGCGACGGAAACAATATCGAGCGCGCTCAAGCGGCACGAGTCAGTTTCAAAAATGCTTTAGCCCTATTCCCCCCTACTGAATCGGGATGGAAACCCTATGCAGAAACCTGTTCGGCAGTGGAAAAAACAGGCATTATGGAGGTGTGGCAAATGGTAGAGAAATACATTGCCTTTACCCACGAAAATGGCTATTTTGACCACAAACGCACGCAACAAGCCAAATATTGGATGTATGAGACGGTCAATGCTCATTTATTAAATAGTTTCTATCAAAATCCAGAGATGGAAGCTATGTCCAAACTGATGGAACAAAAAGTATTAAACAACGAAATCAGCAGTTTTATAGCTGCATCAGAACTAATCAATGCCTACAACCACAAACAATAAAAACGCCCGCAAAGCAACACGCCCCACAAAGGTCGGACCTAATGATATGGGTAAACTACCTCCTCAAGCTATCGAACTGGAGGAATCCGTACTGGGGGCACTCATGATAGAGAAAGATGCTTTTACTACCGTGGCAGATTTGCTGCGCCCAGATGTGTTTTATAGCAATCAAAACCAACGCGTATTTGAAGCGATAGCTGCTTTGGCTGCCAAAGAACAGCCTATTGATACCCTTTCTGTAACCGAAAAGTTAAAATCGTTGGGCACGCTGGAAGAAGCAGGGGGAGTGATTTATTTAAGCGAGTTGACACGTCGTGTAGCATCGGCTGCACACTTGCGTTATCATGCACAGATTATTGCCCAAAAAGCTACCGCGCGTGAGATGATACGCGTAGCAACTGAAATAGAAGAGATGGGCTATGACGAGACGCAAGACATAGAGGACTTGGTGGGCAAAGCCGAGAGCGATATATTTGAGATAGCTCAGCGCAATCAAAAACGCGATGTGGTGCAGATAGACTCCGTAATCAACGAAGCCTTTGACCGTATGAAATTGGCTTCGCAAAACGAAGGCAACATATCGGGTGTGCCCAGTGGATTTACCGAATTGGACAAAATAACCTCTGGGTGGCAAAAGTCTGACCTTATTATTATAGCAGCACGTCCCGCCATGGGTAAAACGGCTTTTGTGCTATCCATGGCCAAAAATATAGCTGTGAATTATCACCGACCAGTGGCTATGTTCTCACTGGAAATGTCCAACGTTCAATTGGTCAATCGTTTGATTATGAACGTATGTGAGATAGAAGGTGATAAGATAAAAAACGGCAAATTATCCTCACAAGAGTGGAAGAAACTAGAATATAAGATCAACGATTTGAAAGGTGCGCCAATCTATGTGGATGAGACCCCTGCCCTATCGGTGTTTGAGCTGAAAAGCAAAGCACGTAAACTGGTACGCGAACATCATGTAGAACTTATCATCATTGACTATCTGCAACTGATGAACGCAAGCGGTATGAATTTTGGTTCGCGTGAGCAGGAGGTAAGTATCATATCACGTAACCTAAAAGTGCTGGCAAAAGAGCTGTCTATACCTATTATAGCGCTTAGTCAATTGAATCGTAGTGTAGAGTCTCGTACAGGTGTAGAAGGCAAAAAACCACAATTGAGCGACCTGCGTGAATCGGGAGCTATTGAGCAAGATGCGGATATGGTATGTTTTATTCACCGCCCCGAGTATTACCATCTATACAGCGATGAGAAAACGGGTAAGGATTTGCGTGGCTTAGGTCAAATCATTGTTGCTAAACACCGTAATGGTGCTGTAGATGAGATTTGGTTACGTTTCCGCAGCAAATATGCCAAGTTCCAAAATGAAAACGAAGAATACGATGATTCTGAGTTGCCCCCACTACCTGCCCCAGGAGAGATGATTTCCATTAAGTCCTCTATGGGCGATTATGCTGATGGAGCACAACTAGATAACGATAATAATAATGCACCCTTTTGATATATGCAACGTACAGTAATCATAGATGCTCTGCGGAGCACCAATTTCAATCAGCCCATCAATGTTCGTGGATGGGTGAGAAGTAAACGTGGTAATAAACAAGTTAATTTCATCGCGCTAAACGATGGTTCTACTATCAATAATATACAGATAGTAGTGGATATGAGCAAATTCTCTGAGCAGCAACTCAAACCTGTTACTACTGGTTCATGCATCTCAGCCACAGGCATATTAGTTCCCAGCCAAGGAGCAGGACAAGCCGTTGAGATTCAACTCACCGAATTGGAGGTGTATGGCACAGCCGACCCAGACCAATATCCTTTGCAGAAGAAAGGACTGAGTTTTGAGTACCTTCGTACAATAGCGCACCTGCGCCCGCGCACGAATACTTTTTCAGCCGTCTTTCGTATTCGCCACAACATGGCCATGGCCATTCACACCTATTTTCACCAACATGGCTATTTCTATTTCCACACACCATTGATCACAGCAAGCGATTGCGAAGGTGCTGGGCAAATGTTTCAGGTTACCACCAAAAACTTATATAACCTGAAAAAAGATGAGAATGGCAAAATAGATTACTCGGATGACTTCTTCGGCAAACAAACAAGTCTAACAGTTAGTGGTCAACTGGAGGGCGAACTGGCTGCCATGGCATTGGGTAAGATATATACCTTTGGTCCAACTTTCCGTGCAGAGAACAGCAATACTCCACGCCATTTGGCTGAGTTTTGGATGATAGAACCAGAAGTGGCTTTTATCCAAAAAGATGAATTGATGGATTTGGAGGAAGATTTTATCAAATATTGCGTAAAGTGGGCGTTGGATAACTGCATGGACGATTTGAAGTTCCTCAATCAATTTGTAGATAAAGGACTAATAGAGCGTTTGCAGTCTGTAGTTAACACTGAGTTTGTGCGCCTACCCTACACCGAGGGTGTTCGTATTCTACAAGAAGCTATTGCTAATGGTAAGAAATTTGAGTTCCCCTGCAATTGGGGGGACGATTTGGCTTCGGAACATGAACGTTATTTGGTAGAGGAGCATTTTGGCAAACCTGTTATCATGACCGACTACCCCAAAGAGATAAAGGCCTTCTATATGAAAATCAATGAGGATGACAAAACCGTACAAGGCACCGATGTATTATTCCCCCAAATAGGTGAGATAATAGGCGGTTCGGTACGTGAGGAGTCTCTAGATAAACTAAATGCCGAAATCGAACGAAGGAATATACCAATGAAAGATATGTGGTGGTATCTTGATACACGTCGATTTGGCGCTGCCCCTCACGCTGGATTTGGCTTGGGATTTGAGCGATTGATGCTCTTTGTTACGGGTATGTCTAATATTCGTGACGTTATTCCTTTCCCACGTACCCCAAAAACAGCTGAATTTTAATTACACAATACAGGTAAAGTCCTAACATTGTCCTAACAAAGATAAAAGAATGATGAAACAAATTCGAGTACTAGTTGTTTTGCTCACAATGTGCTGTGGTTATCTATTTGCACAGGATACACCTTCTTCTATTCGATTGGTCGGTCAAATAGTGTCGGATCAATCGGAACAGCAAATCGCGGGTGCTACAATCACACTAGCCAACCAAAATCTCAGTACCACAACCAATCAGAATGGTGAGTTTACCCTACTCTATATAGAGCCAGGTGACGAGGAACTGATTATTGAAGCAGAAGGCTATCAAGCAGCCATTGAGTTAATCCAAATCCTACCTGATCAAACCAATGATTTAGGCAAATTACGTCTATTGCCCGACATGGCAAAAGAAGTAAAAGAGGAAGTGTTGTTGAATCTGTTGGACCAAGATCTAAAAGATGACGAAGGTCGCACGCAAGAGCAAGCCTCTTCTGCTTCGTCTGATCAAGATGTGTTCAACTCAATGTCGTCCTGGTCATGGTCCACAGCACGTTATCGTCAGCGTGGCTACGGCAACAAATATGAGCAGAACTATATTGAAGGCCTGCCATTCAACTCTGCCGAACGTGGTCAGTTTAACTTCTCTGCCATGGGTGGCTTGAACGATGCCAGTCGATACAAAGAAACGGTCAATCCACTGGAAGCCACTAATTTCTCCTTTGGTACGTTGGGTAAATCTACCAACTATCTAATGACCGCATCCAACTATGCGCAAGGATGGAAAGTGTCTGCAGCAGGTACGAATCGTAACTACAAAGCTGCTGTGCGCGCCAGTTATAGTTCTGGACCATTAAAGAATGGCTGGTCGTTTATGGGACAATTGGCATTCCGTTTCTCTCCATATATTGATAAAAAAGGCATTATAGGTGAAGGTATTAACTACTATTCATTAGGTTATTTCTTCTCTGCTGAAAAGAAATGGGGTGACCAACACCGCTTGTCAATTATTACCTTTGGCGCACCTACCCTGCGTGGTCAGTCTGCGGCAGTAACACAAGAGGTGTATGATCTAACGAATCAATACAATAAAAACCAATGGGGATGGAACAACTACAATCCGTATTGGGGCTATCAAGATGGCAAAGTGCGCAACTCGCGTGAGGTCAAATCCTATGACCCAACATTGATCTTGGGGTATGATTTTAAGATAGATGAGCAACGCAAATTGCACGTGGCTGCGGGTTATCATTATTCCATGTATTCCAATTCGGCTATCTCGTTCTACAATGCTCCAGACCCTCGTCCAGACTACTACCGCAACTTGCCATCGAATATGTTAGATGGTCAGTTGACATCCAATGGACAACTGATCTCACACGATATCAACGAACGGGACATGAGTGCCAATCGTGATCCGCAGTATTACAACGGTCAATATGTGGGCTACTCGATGGACTATGATGCATTCAAAACATTGACAGATCTTTGGACTTCTCGTGACGATAAGACTACGCAGATTGATTGGCAAGCCCTCTACTCGGCCAACTACGCACAAAATCTTTTGGATCCCAATGGTTCAGCACGATATATTGTAGAGCGCCGTCATAACGACATACAAGAGGCTGTCGCTGCTGCTACTTATCAAGACACGCATGTGGACCATTTGAAAATAACTACAGGTTTGGAATTAAAGCAATCGCAAGGTATTCACTTTAAGACGATGGACGACCTGTTGGGTGGTAACCAATGGCTAGATGTAGATGCTTTCTCTGAGCGTGATATTCGTGAATTGGCTACCAACATAGGCATGACACAGGCCCAGATTGAATATGTGAAGCAAAACGATCTGAAATATTGGAACGAACACAACTTCCAGGCTCAAGGTATAAAAACAGGAGACAAATTTGGATACGACTATCGTATTAACATGTCAACTGCCAAGATATGGGCGCAGAACGAATGGAACTGGCAGAATATAGATTTATACTATGGTTTGCAGCTCACCTATACGAATATGCAGCGCACCACCAATATGATTAATGGTCGTGCCGTCTATTTGGCCAATATAGCTGCTCAGTCTGACCCTGAGTTGGCAAAACGCTATCTAGGAGCTGACAATGACTATTTCACCATTCGTCAAGGTAAATGCCCTACTCGATTAGAAGGAGACTGGCACCATTTTGTAGATCCAAGCTTTAAGATAGGTTTTAACTACAAAATCAACGGACGTAATCATATCAAATTTAATGCACTGGCAGAGACTCGCGCTCCACTTGCGCGCGATGCCTATATATCTCCGCGCGTGCACGATCGCGCGATTGGTGTTATTTACACACATGACCATGCATCCAATTTGGTAGATTATTATGCTGCGTCTGAAAAAGTGATTGGCGGTGATCTTAGTTATGAATTCAACTACCCTATTGTCCGCGGACGTTTAACCGCCTACTACACTCGTTTGTGGAATGGTAGCGAGCTGAACGGATACTATGATGATGAGGCGCGTACTTTCGTCAATCAGGCTATCACAGGACTCAACCGTCGTCATGCAGGTGTAGAAGCTGCTATCGCTGTTAAATTGGGCACATACTTCACTTTGACGGGTGCTGCTTCTATTAGTGACCAACGTTATATGTCGAATGCATACAGTATCTCATCCGCAGAAAATGGAATGGCTCTTGATACCTATCTGGATAAAGAAACAGGCAAGGATGTACAACTCTACGAATTGTGTGATTCGGTACTCATGAAAGGACTTCGTGTAAGCAACGGACCCCAATTGAATGCAAGTTTGAAGTTGTCTTTCTTCCACCCCAAGATGTGGTTTGCAGATATTACTGTTAGTTACTATGACTGGAATTATCTTAGTGTTGCTCCTTCGCGCCGTATGCAAGGTTTATTTACGGGTGTACGTGCTGACGGAACAACTGTAAATGGTAGTTATGCCAAGGTCTATACAACACACGATAATTATATAGACGTACGCCAACATGACCGTGAAGGAAATATTTTAACCGATAAATATGGTATTCCATTGCTGGAAAAACCCTATAATTATTTGTCGGATCAAGAGTCATTGGTATCCAACAATATATGGAATCGTTTCTTGATAGACATGAGTGTAGGTAAACTGATTTATTTGCCTCAACGCCAATCGTTGTCTATCAATTTGTCGGTCACCAACCTTACCAACAATGTACACTTTAAGACGGGTGGTTATCAACAAGCGCGTCTTCCCCGCTCTACTCGGCAAGGCGTAGATGACAAAGAGAACTCAACAATCAATTCTAACATATGGAAATTCCCATCGAAATATTATTACGCCTGGGGTATGAATTTCTATCTAACGGTTACTTATAAATTCTAATGAATATGAAGCGATTCTCTCTATATTTTTATATTGTTGCAGCAACATGCATGCTTTTGGCTAGTTGCAAGCCTACAGATCCAACTATGGAGGATATGTTTTATGCTGAAGATGAGGCTACCTTGCAATCGCTTGTCCAAGATGGCAAGTTATATACCTTGCAGCAGTTTAAAGACTCTTTCATGTCAGAGTCGGGCAATTATTTAAGTGAACAAACGCTCTATCGTACACGTGCCGTAGGAAGTGGTACTATCAAGGGGAATGACACTCTTTATCTATTCTCACTAGACACTATTCCTGCCAATGGTCCTGGTATATATATCATGGGACGTGTCTCTACAGATGATTACGGAGGCAATTTCTATAAATCATTGGTTATTCAGCAAATAGTGGATAATCAACAACAAGCCTTGCGCATTTCAGTAGATGCGGGGTCGGTTTCTGGTATGTATCCCCGTGGGCAAATGATACTGATTCGTTGCAATGGTTTGGCTATTGGCCGTTATGCTAATCAGCCACAACTGTGCGTACCAAGTTACAACAACAATGTTTTTGCTGACAAAGCATCCCAAAAAGTTGGTTGGGCTCCTGGACGCATCCCATTGGCACGATTTAAGAAGGCTACGAAATATATTGGAAAACCTGATGAGAATAAATTAGTCTATGATGTGCGTACCATAGCAGATATCACCGCTTCTTATGATATTGTGAAGGCACGCAAAGAGGATGGTAAACTTGTTAGAATAGAAGGTATTCATTATGAGGGTAAATGTCTTACATCCAACAAGGGGTCTCAATATTGCACCACAGGTAATCCTGCTGATGATACCTATGCCAATGTATTTGCACCTACCACACAAAATGTAGGATATCCTCAATCTCGTTTAATCTATGACACCAATCATGATTCTATTTGCGTTTCGATGTCTGAATACGCCAAGGAAGCTAATTTTTACTTACCTGGCGCTACTGCTGCCGATGAGGGCGAGGTTTATTTCTACGATTCATTGGCTATTATAGATTATTCACAACCTCATCTTATAGCCAATTTGAGCACAACTCTGAAAAATTGTTATATTCCTGTTACTGCGCGTAAAGAATATCAAGGCTGGAAAATTGATGATGTTGTCTATACGGATAATCAAAAAACCAAAGGCTATGTATGCATTGGCATCAATCATGGAGAAGCCACTTGGTCCAGCGCCTTAGGCGTGGTGCACTGTGCCGATTATAGCGGATCGGTTAAGGGCATTTTGAGCTATTATATGGATAATGCCTCATACGATCCATCAGTTACCAATTGGGCCATATCAATCTGTGATTTATCCGATTTGGACTTGACAAAGAATGGACAACCATGGATTCCTCTAGAATATACACCTAATTAATGAATATAAGTACTATGAGAAAAATATATTTCAGTCTTTTGGCAATCTTAACATTGTTTGCCGCCTGCAAACCTCACCCCAATGTTGGTGATGTAGATAAAGCAACACTAGTTGGTAGATGGAAAGTCGTTTTACAAGACAATCAACCTGTACTGACAGACAATCGTATCGTCTTTTGTTTCAATGCAGATGGTACAGGCACACAAACCCTGGCCGCCGATCTTAATAATGTCGGCGAAAAAGCTTGGTATGTAGAGCAACGTCTTAAATACACGCTTGAAGGCAATGCCTTGCATACACAGTGGATGAATTCGTCCGTTGTGCTCGAGTGGCTAGCCTCGATTACATCGATGACTGATCAGCAGTTTGTTGTAGCACCATCACGTGTGCTGTTGCAGACAGAACCATTATCCGATATGCCACAAAGTACATGGCAACGCGTTTCTGAAGATTACAGGGACGATATTATCGGTCTATGGGAAGGTACCTCACATGTGGGCATCACTTACGGTGACCACAATCACCGTTGGCTATACACACCCAGTGGACAATATTTCTATTATAGCCAAGATTCTGTAGATGGCAAAGGGACTGGTAAATGGGTGATTAGTGAAAACAGCCTTAACGAATATGATGTAGATGGTGACTATTTGGCTTGTAGGTGGAAACAAACCGAAGATGCTAAGGAAGATCGTGAGTTCTGGGATATTACCATCAATGACAAGAATATGTCCTGGTCTGCCTTGCGTCAAGCTGCTGATGGTCAACTGTTTAACGCATCCTTCACTATGCGTCGTGTGTCACCAACTTCTTCTGAGATGGAGACCTATCTGCCAGGAAAATGGGTTGCATACATGATCGACGGAAAACCCTTGCCTACTAACGAAAAATCCGTACACACCTTTGACGGACATGGGGCTGTCTATTACACCATATCTGACACGGTCAAAGATATGTCTGAATGGCATAATCAACTCAAATTAAATTACTCCACCAACGGCGACTACCTTGTTGAAAAAGGATTGGACAAAAATGGCAACATGGTCCAATGGCGTTCTAGCGTTGCTGAAATGAACAATTCAGAAATGCTATTCTATGCCTTCTCATCTATGCGTGATATAGAGGGAGACGATCAACCCTATCATGAAATAAGACTTCAAAAAATCAATGCAGACTATCGTCAGATGATTTTATGCGGTAAAGACAGTATTTGGAAAGGTGTTGATGGTGAAGGCAAATATGGTGACTATCATCACCTTTGGGAATACCAAGACGCTGATGCTACGGGCACATGCCGTTATATCTACTACAGCAATGTAGATGGTAAATGGCAAAACGACGATGCAGAGCCAGGTAAGTATATGGTAGATGGCAACTGGCTCGCTACAGGTTGGAAAGAGCAAACAGGAGAATACAACTACGAATGGTGGGATATCGAAATTGTCGGTGATACCATGAAATGGTCTGGTATTCGCGAAGATGGATTAAATACGTTCACCCTGGTTAAGGTACCCAAATCCTCCGTTGGTCCTTTTAGAGAATAATGGATAAAATTTGTTGGCTTGACGTTATATTACTACTGCCTGTTGCATATGGTCTGATTCGAGGCCTGATGCGGGGCATGATATCAGAACTGAATTCAGTTCTAGCTCTTGTGTTGGGCGTTGTAGGAGCGCGTATATGGGGACCACAAATGGCTTTGTGGATGCAGCATACCAGTCATTGGCATATGCAATTGTGCTCAGTGTTGTCGTATATTACGATTTTCCTTGTCATTGCCCTTGTGCTCAATCTAATTGGTGCTGCATTACAAAAACTATTGAAAGCTATTCAACTAGGTTGGGTCAATCGCCTTTTGGGAGCAATATGTGGCACACTCAAATGGAGCATCATTGTGCTCGTGTTGGTTTTTGTTGTTGGACAAATAGACAGCCAGTTTCATATGTTGCCCAAAGAACTTAAGCAAAATAGCATTGTGTATCAACCTGCGCTCGATAGTGCCAACCATATTTGGAAACAAGTTAAAGTATAACATATGATAAATACACCAGAAACTAGTCTTATGGAACCAGAAGAAAAAGAAATGGTACAATATATTACCAATCTGATTCCAGAAGAAGATCGTCAAGGTATATCTGATGCGGATATACTTTTCGTGTTGGACGCCATGGACGATTTTTTAGAAGAAAAAGGACTACTTCAATACGATGAGCAAAGCGATGAAGTTATCTATTTAGATGGCGATATTGATGAAACTGAGCAACTGCAATATGTCCTAAAAGCTGCCCAGGAGCATCAGCTCTCTCTCTCTTCTGTACAAATTCAATTGATCATGGACGGAGAGAAAGAGTATGGCATCGAACAAGGTTATTATGAGGATATTGATTAGCATACTATCCCTACTCCCTTTACGTGCATTGTATGTACTATCCGACGGATTGATTTATCCGCTCATGTACTATGTTATACGCTATCGTCGTAAGTTGAGTTATAACAATATACGTTCGTCCTTCCCAGAAAAATCCGAGCAAGAAATACAAACTATCCAAAAAAAGTTTTACCATCACTTTGCAGATGTTATTGTCGAGATCATCCACTCTTATAGAGCTACCGATGAGCAAATGCGACAGCATATTCATTTTCAAAACCCTGAATTACTGGAAGAACTTGCCCAAAAAACACAAGGAGTTTTTCTCATGCTTGGGCACATAGGTAATTGGGAATATACTGCGGATATACATAAACGGTTTACACTGCCCAATATGCAGCATTATAACGTATATCGTAAACAAAGTAATCCGTCTGCTGACCGCGCTATGGTTCTCTTGCGAGAAAAACGCAGTGGCAAGGATAGTGGTATTGAGAAGCACGTACTGCTGCGCCGTTTGATTGCCATTCGCAACATAGGAAGCCCATTCACAATAGGTTTAATATCTGATCAAAAGCCATCTCCTGGCAATGATTATTACTGGACAGATTTTCTACATCATGATACAGGTTTTTTAGGTGGCGGTGAGATCTTAGCACGTAAATTTGGATTTAGTGTAGTCTTTGTTAAAGTGACTAAACCCTATCGTGGACATTATGAAGTGGTTCTTTCTACCATCACAGACAATCCTGCCTCAACCGAACCTTTTGCTATCACAGATGAATTTGCTCACCGATTAGAAGATAATATTCGTACTCAGCCTGAATTATGGTTGTGGACACATAATCGATGGAAATGGTCTCGGCCACAACCTAATCAAGTATAATGTAATGCGTTGCAGCGTTGTCATATTAAACTGGAATGGTGCCTCTATGTTGCGCCAATTTCTGCCATCTGTGGTGCAGTACACCCAGGTGCCTGATACCGAAATTGTAGTTGCAGACAATGGCTCTACAGACGATAGCCTCAGTGTGCTATCCCATACATTTCCATCTGTGCGTGTCGTTTCACTAGATAAAAACTATGGTTTTGCCGAAGGGTATAACCGTGCCCTACAGCACGTGGATGCTCAATATACTGTACTGCTCAACTCGGATGTCGAAGTTACTCCCAATTGGTTAGAACCTCTGCTTTCCTATATGGATCATCATCCACAAGTGGCAGCCACAATGCCTAAAATACGCTCTTTTGCACATAGAGACACATTTGAACATGCAGGCGCTGCAGGAGGTTATATAGACAAGTTGATGTATCCTTATTGTCATGGAAGAATGCTCAATCATGTAGAGCGGGATTTGGGGCAATACGACACGATTACTCCCGTCTTTTGGACCACAGGAGCTTGTATGTGTGTCCGCACATCGGTCTATCAAGCGTTAGGGGGATTGGATGAGGGATTCTTTGCCCACATGGAAGAAATAGATCTTTGCTGGCGGATGCAATGCCGTGGTTATCAATTATATTGCATTCCTCAAAGTATAGCTTATCACCTCGGAGGCGGATCATTGCAATATGAGTCGCCACGCAAAACGTATCTCAATTTCCGTAATTGTTTGCTGATGATCTACAAGAATCTACCTACGACACACTTGATTTTTGTGTTCATAGTGCGCTTTTTCTTGGATTATTTGGCTGCCCTACACTTGCTGCTGACCCATCAATCGAAAAACGCAAAAGCGGTATTCCAAGCGCGCATTGATTTTTGGCGAATGCGAGCACAATATGCTTCAAAACGTCATGATAATTTAAACAAAGCAATCGTCCCTTATCCAGAAACGATTGCTCAACGTAGTATCCTATTTGACTACTATTTCCGAGGCTTACGTCAATAAGCCAAACATGCATCCAAAGCTTTGATAATAGCTTCTTTGTCCATTTGTTGACCAATAAAGACGAGTTTTTGCATTCTATCGCCATATTGGTCATCCCAGTCGCGTTGTAGCATAGGGTCGCTAGCCAAAGCTTGCATCAATTCTTCTTTGGGCATTGTGGCATAAAACTCGCCGCATTGTTTTAAGTTGAACTGCTTGCCTGCCTGCTCAAACAAATAGCACATGTCATATTCATCGTCGAAATAGCACATACCTTTGCAGCGAATAACGCTTTTGGGCCACAAACGTGCTACAAAATCGTCAAACAACCCCAATTTGAAAGGTTTTCTGCGGTAATACACAAAGGTGTCTATACCATATTCATAAGCCTCTCCTTCCTCTTCGTTTTCGAGGTCATCTATATCTCCCTCTACTCCTTGTAGCCAAGCCGCACTACCTGCTACATCATCAAAGCGGAACGAATGGGTGTGCAAGATTTTATCAAATGCAACATCGCAATAGTTGGTCTCTACAATCTCTGCTGTGGGTTGAATAGCCCGAATCACTTCCTTTACATAGTTCAGTTCATCGCGTGTTAATTCATCCGCTTTGTTCAGCAAAATCAGATTGCAAAACTCTATTTGCTGTATCACCAAACTAGCCAAATCATCTTCTTCTAAATCGTTACGTTTCAGCTCGTTACCCATCTCAAACTCATCCTTGAGTCGCAATGCATCTACTACGCTTACTACGCAGTCCAACCTAGGAGCAGGATCTTCGGTAAAGGGCACCATCTTACGGTATGAACAAATCGTTTGGGCAATAGGAGCTGGCTCGCAAATTCCGCTAGCTTCTATTACAATATAATCAAACTTTTTGGCCACACATAAGTCATGCAATTGTTGCACCAAATCCATTTTCAAAGTGCAGCAAATGCAACCGTTGCTAAGAGATAGCAGGTTGTCATCTTTTTCTTTAACAACTCCACCCTTCTCTATCAAAGCGGCATCTACATTCACCTCACCTATATCGTTCACTATCACAGCGAATCGTATCCCCGCCTGATTGGCGAGAATACGATTTAAAAGTGTTGTCTTACCACTGCCGAGATAACCAGTCAACAGCAGTACGGGGATCGAATTAATATCCATTATTGTTCATTTTTGCCATGTATTCGTTTGCCAAGTCAGTCTGGCCGTACGAACGCATATTTCTACAAACATAATCTAAGATGGCAGCTTGTTGTCCCAGTGTAGATTCCATTGCTTTACGTTGGTCTCTATTTAGCGTTTTGCCCCACTCTAGATATTCTATACAGTTGTCAGCCACAGCCGTCATCAAACGATTGGCTTTTTCGGGTTGCTCCAAATAATAATACAATGCTCCCATTGATACCGATGTGGTCTCGTATGGTACATTATATCCTGGCAACATCTCATCTGCGTAATCCAATACTTCCAGGGCTTGCTCCCTCTTACCCTCACGCACTAGCGCTTCGGCTAATTGAGCGAACATCATACGATGTGTTCGACACATACGCATCAAGTTCTCATCTACGTAAATGCCTGGTTTATTGATATTTCCAAAGCGGAATTTGTGCATCATGTTGTCATACATAACGGCCGTGTTGACACGTTCTTGACCATCAGCGCTACGAGTTGGAGTAATGCGGTAAGCCATACCACAATTCTCGAAATAGGGCTCTAGACCCAGGTAATAATCATTACCTACTGTCACCGCAAAATAAATTGGTCTTTCCCAACCTGTTTTTGCAATGTTCTGTACCATTTCGAGTACCATCATCTCGCTTCTGGTGTAACGACGAGCTGGTTTCACAGGCATCGGTTCTCCACTAGGATTATCTATATACAATTGGTTGGTTGGAATATAATTCTCACCATCCATTTTTGTACGTGGATCATCCGAGCGAACAAATTCAAAAGCTTGTTCTACCGAAATAGGTTGACCTATTCTATTCTCGGTCCTTACTACCTCGTTGGTACCAGGCATAAAGTCCTTATATTCCCAATTAATAGGCAAGGCCGAACTGCCATAATACGGACGCTTCATCTGTGAGATATACCAGTCTGTTTGCAGGTAACTTAGGTTGCACACACGCATGTCTGCGCCTTCGCCCTCAACCTCCTGATTATACCACAATGGGAAGGTGTCATTGTCACCATTAGAGAAGATAATAGCATCTTCTTCACAGCTCTTTAAGTAGTTCGCACCAAAATCTCGGCACGTATATCTATCTGAACGATCATGATCATCCCAGTTCTGGCTGGCCATTTGAGCAGGAACCAACAAACAAACTATGGTTATTACGCTAGCTACAACAGCTTTGCCTGCTTCGCTCTTGAGTTTCTTGGTCAGCCACTCATATAGCCCCAATACAGCCATTCCAATCCATATACAAAATGCGTAAAAACTACCTGCATAAGCATAGTCACGCTCACGTGGCTGATAAGGCGTTTGGTTCAAATAGAGCACGATTGCCAAACCTGTCAAGAAGAATAGCAGGAAGGTCACCGTGAAGCTCTTTCCTCCTCCATTTTTCTTACCTAACTGCCACAAAATGCCCAAGATACCTAATAGCAAAGGTAACATATAATACACATTGTGACCTTTGTTTTCTCTTAGTTCTTTTGGCAGCAATTCTTGGTTACCCAATCGTGCATTATCAAAGCCTTTGAAGCCTGTCAACCAGTTGCCTTTGGTTATATCGCCATAACTCAACAAGTCATTCTGCCTGCCCGAGAAATTCCACATAAAGTAACGCCAATACATGAAATTGACTTGGTAGCGGAAGAAGAAACGCATATTTTCAGCAAACGTAGGGCAATAATCCGTTTTCTTTTGACCACAATAGTCATATTTCACGCGCTTACCTTTTACGTCTGCCCATTGTTTATAGGCACTCACATGCGATCCTTGCGCAGAATACATGCGTGGGAACAACATGCAGAACTCTTCCATAAATACATAGTCGGTCTTGTATCCAGTTAATTGATACCGATCCTTTTCTCCCTCTTTTTTAGGAGCAGGCGCATATTGTGCATGGCCTTTTTTCTCAACAGGAATGCACATATTGCCTTTCACTTCCAATTTTACAGGAGCGTTATAGCATTGACCATAAAGCAATGGGCGATCGCCATATTGCTCGCGATTCAAATACGATTTCAACGCAAACACATTATCAGGCGAGTTTTGATCCATTGGCGTATCGGCATTTGAGCGAATCACGGTTACAGCATAACTAAAGTAACCAATCAGTATCACAGTCACCATTACCAAGCCGTTGTGAATCCAACGCATTTTTTGCGTGTAGTTCTCTTCCAACTTCTTGTATGTATGCCAAATGCCCCAGCCCAGCAAACCTGCTACTAATACCAGATACACATATAGTCCAGTATTGAATGGGCAACCAAATCCATTGGTAAACAGCAATTCAAACCATCCTGCCACCGTAGGGAATCCTGGAATAATGCCGTATAGAATCACCGCCAAGATCACACAACTAAGCAAGAATGCCGTAATCGCTCCTTTCCAAGTAAACTCATATTTACGGAAATAATATACCATCGCGATAGCTGGTATCGTTAGCAGGTTCAACAGGTGTACACCGATACTCAATCCCATCAGGTACATGATTAGAATCAACCATCTGTCACTTCCCTCCTCGTCGGCTTGCTCGTCCCATTTCAGTATCAGCCAGAAAACAACTGCTGTAAACAGCGACGACGAGGCATATACCTCTCCTTCTACGGCCGAGAACCAAAAAGTGTCAGAGAATGTGTATGCCAAAGCACCCACAGCACCAGCACCCAGCAAGGCTATCCCCTTGCCTATCGTATTGGGCTCTACTAGTTTTTTGCACAGGGCTGTAATCGTCCAAAACAGGAACAAAATACAGAATGCACTTGCTAGTGCTGACATAGCATTCACGCACATAGCCACATGACTGGCATCACTTGCAAACAATGAGAAGAAATGCCCCATTAACATAAAAAACGGTGCTCCAGGCGGATGTCCTACATCCAACTTGTACGCACTGGAGATAAACTCTCCGCAATCCCAGAACGAGGCCGTAGGCTCCATCGTCATGAGATAGGTAGCAGCTGCAATGGCAAATACCACCCAACCACATACCGTGTTCCAAAGTTTGAATTGTTTCATTTGTATATAAATAAATATTGTTTTTTTTTTGCCTATATAGCCAAAATAAGCATACAAAATTACAATTATTTTTCTATTAAACAAAGCTTACCACACTTTTTTGTGAAATTATTGCGCGCGCGCTTGCATATATGAAATATATTTTGTATCTTTGCACGCTTATATTTAAAAGTAAACTTTTTAATCCAAAAACAATAAATATTATGGACTTATCTAATCGTAAAATTGCTGTCATTGGCCTTGGTTATGTAGGCCTTCCCCTTGCTATTGAGTATGGCAAGAAGTATCGTGTTATCGGTTTTGATGTTTTCAAAGCTCGCGTTGAAGAACTGGAGCGTGGTGAAGACCACACCCTTGAAGCCGACCTTGTTGGTATGAAACAGGCGCGCGATCTCTACAACTCTACCAAGAAAATTGGTCTTTCCTTCACCTACAACATGGAGGACCTCAAAGAGGTCAACACCTATATCGTTACCGTTCCCACCCCTATTGATCGTTTCAATAACCCAGACTTAACACCTCTGTTAAAAGCCTCCGAGACTATTGGTAAAACGCTCAATCGTGGCGATATTGTTATCTACGAATCTACTGTTTATCCTGGTTGCACCGAAGAAGATTGTGTGCCTGTGCTGGAGAAAAACAGTGGCCTGAAATTCAACCAAGACTTCTTCTGTGGCTATAGCCCCGAGCGTATTAACCCAGGTGACAAAGTCAACACCCTTACCAAGATTAAGAAAATAACCTCTGGTTCCACTCCTGAGGTGGCTGATATTGTGGATGCTCTCTACAACTCTATCCTACTCAACGGCACCCATCGTGCGCCAAACATGAAGGTGGCAGAGGCTGCCAAAGCAGTTGAGAACAGCCAACGCGATGTCAATATCTCGTTCATGAACGAACTGGCACTTATTTGCGACCGCGTTGGCATCGACACCAACGATGTCATTGAGGCTGCTGGCACCAAGTGGAACTTCCTCAAATACCGTCCAGGATTG
This sequence comes from Paludibacteraceae bacterium, assembly GCA_024399785.1. Lineage (GTDB taxonomy): Bacteria > Bacteroidota > Bacteroidia > Bacteroidales > Paludibacteraceae > Colicola. Next base: position 607 of record JAKSNM010000015.1, on the reverse strand, counting down.
GTTGGAGGCCATTGCATCTCTGTGGATCCTTACTACCTGGCCCACAAAGCCAAGAGTCTCGGCTACGATCCAAAAGTTATTCTCTCTGGTCGTGCCGTTAACAACTCTATCGCCAAATTCATTGCCGATAAAGTGCTTAAACTCATGATTCAAAAAGACCACAAAATCAAAGACTCCAACGTACTCATGCTTGGCGTTACCTTCAAGGAAAACTGCCCTGACTGCCGTAATACCAAAGTGGTTGACATCGCTACCGAACTAGAGGAATTTGGTTGCAACGTAGATATCTACGATCCTTGGGCTTCACCTGCTGTGGTTAAACACGAATATGGCAAAGACCTGATTGCTGGCATTGACCCTGACAAGAAATACCAGGCAGTCATCGCTTGTGTCAGCCACGAGCAATTCCTTACTTTCGACTTCAAGAAATACCGCGACCAGGGTGCTGTGATCTTCGATGTGAAGAACTTTGTGGATCGTGCCCTTGTGGATGGTCGTCTATAAATCCATTTGTCTATGAAAATAGCTATTGCGGGCACAGGATATGTAGGACTTAGTTTGGCTACTCTTTTGGCGCAGCACAACCAAGTGGTGGCAGTGGACATTG
>JAKSNM010000014.1 GCA_024399785.1 Paludibacteraceae bacterium | reverse complement strand
TCAGAAGAGGGGTTGCCCCAGGGCGGTGTGGTAGATGCCGTGGTGACGAATAAGCAGTTGCCCCTGATAGAGCACTTTGGCAGCCAGAGGTTCTGCCATTGGTACTGCAGATAGGTCGGTAAGCACAGCATCGGCATTGAACTGAATCTGCTGACTTGGCAATATATAGTCGCTTGTGATGGTCAAATCGTCGGCACGGGTGAGGACAGCATCGATCATGCAGGTACGCGACTGACCAGGCAGCAAGCCTTTGAGCGAAGTGGCCGAGCGGGTAGTGCCGATAGTGGGGTAGGCGTCTTTGTAGATGGGGGCTATACCTTCGTTGGTAAAAGTCACTGCGGTTTGGTTGCCACGCACGGAGCACTCGGTTAGGCGGAAACGGTAGCCGCACGCCATCGACCCCTCTTTGAAACGGGTAGCAGTAGCATATTTACCAGAGGGAGCATCGTTGCAAATCATAAAGGAGATATGGTATTTGGCACTGGCCTGCTCCCATGTAACGCCATACATACCAGCCGGATTGAGGAAATTCTTCTGGTCGGAGTCTTCATAGTAGCTAATCTCTCCTCCGCAGGCGCCTTGCTGCCAACGGTTCTTCCCCAAAGCATTCCAACAATCCTCGTTGTAGCCCTCGCCTTGCGATTTATCATGCTCCGCGTGCATGAACGAGTCGTCAAACAAGCCAAAATGCAGCGCCATGAGCGATTGATCCTCGGTAATAGGGGCGTAACGCTTAACCGATGCATCGATGCTAATGCTCCATGGCAAGACATGCAGGGTGGTGTCTATATGTTGCAGAAAACTCTTTTGAAAAGCCTTTGATGGAAAATTATGCCCCAAATCGAGACTAGGACCACCATAGATATGGTACTCGCCCCAATGCCCAAAACCTACCTCGAGAAAAGCGATACGGGGGTCGTGGTCGTATTTGGCAGCAAAGTCGGTAATGAACTGCTTAACAAACCATTGCAGTTCGCTATTGGACCAGTCGGCATAGTAGCAAGCACCATCTTCGGTGCTTTTGTACGTCTCGGTGTAGCCAGACAAGGCTTTGATATAGTCGGGTACACCTGTAGCGCCTCTGGTGTTGTCGCAACCCATTCGGCTGCCAGGGTACTCGTAGTAGAAGCGCAGAATAGCCTGATGCCCACGGCTTTTAACGCCATTGAGGATATTCTCGATAAAGGTCCAGTCGTATTGTATTTTACCATTGCTCTTGCCTGTCACTACTTTGCAGGGAGGACAGTAGGTATATTCCAGCGCAAAACAGGTGCCAAGTGTGCCTTTGCGGGACTCAGCCTGGTCATTCCACAAAACAAGACCCGTCATAGGTTGCACCTTGTCGATGGTGCGCGAGATAACGACAGACTGTGCCCAGCAGAGGGTAGAAAAAAACAGGATGAACCCAGTAAGGATATTCTTTTTCATGTGTAAATATGATTGGATGTTAAGAAATATGCCACAAAAGTACACTTTTTTTTGCATATATCCAAATTTTTTCGTACTTTTGTCCTAAATTATTGTGAATGAAAGACCAATTTGAACTGATATCGCCTTTTCAGCCTACGGGTGATCAGCCCGAGGCTATTCACCAACTGGTAGATGGTGTGCGTAGCGGAGCGCCTGCGCAGACCCTGTTGGGTGTGACGGGTTCGGGCAAGACGTTCACCATAGCCAATGTGATAGCCCAACTAAACAGGCCCACGTTGATTTTGAGTCACAACAAGACCCTCGCTGCCCAATTATACAGCGAGATGAAAGGTTTCTTTCCTCACAATGCGGTGGAGTATTTCGTGTCGTATTACGACTATTACCAGCCCGAAGCGTATATACCATCGACGGACACGTATATCGAGAAAGATTTGAGCATCAACGAGGAGATTGACCGCTTGCGCCTTAGTGCCACAGCCGCGCTGTTGAGCGGGAGAAAAGATGTGGTGGTAGTGTCGTCGGTGAGTTGTTTATACGGCATAGGCAACCCGCAGGATTTCTCGCAGTCGTGTTTGACCATCACGCGTGGAGACACACGGGGTCTGGACTATCTGCTGCATCAGTTGGTAGATGCCTCGTATGTGCGTAACGATATTAACTTTGCGCGCGGGCGTTTCCGCGTGAAGGGCGACACGGTAGATATATGCTCGGCTTATAGCGACGAGGTGATACGGGTCGTTTTCTTTGGCAACGAGATAGATGAGATACTGCGTCTAGACCCTGCTTCGTTGCGGGTGCTGGAGCATTTTGACCATATCAATATTTACCCTGCTACTATTTTCTGCACCTCGCCCGAGCGGGTGGAGAGTGCTATTCGGCAGATTCGGTTGGACCTGGCGACCCGTGTGATGGAGTTTGAACAACAAGGGGAGGAGGCCTATGCCAAGCGGATAGATGAGAGGGTGAAGTACGACATAGAAATGATACAGGAGTTGGGCTACTGCTCGGGTGTAGAGAACTACAGCCGCTATTTCGACGGCAGAGCAGAGGGTACACCTCCGTATTGTCTATTGGACTATTTCCCCAAAGATATGCTGTTGGTTGTGGATGAGAGCCACGTAACCGTGCCTCAAATACATGCCATGTACGGGGGCGACAAAGCACGTAAGGACAACTTGGTGAACTACGGTTTCCGCCTGCCTGCTGCGCGCGATAACCGTCCCTTGAAATTTGAAGAGTGGGAACAGAAAATAGGACAGGCGATCTACCTAAGTGCCACACCAGCCGAGTATGAGTTGGAGCGGAGTGAAGGTATTGTGATAGACCAGTTGATACGTCCTACGGGGTTGTTAGACCCTGAGATAGAGGTGAGACCGACTAAGCATCAGGTGGATGACTTGATGGAGGAGATACAACAACGTATCGAAAAAGAGCAAAGAGTATTAGTTACGACTCTGACCAAACGCATGGCGGAGGAGATGGATGAGTACCTGCGTAAATATGGGGTGAAGAGTGCGTATATCCATTCGGATGTTGATACGATAGAGCGGGTGAAGATAATGGAGGATCTGCGCAAGGGCGAATACGATGTGCTGGTGGGTGTCAATCTGTTGCGTGAGGGTTTGGACCTGCCTGAAGTGAGTCTGGTGGCTATTTTGGATGCAGATAAAGAAGGGTTCTTGCGTGACCACCGTAGTTTGACGCAGACAGCAGGTCGTGCGGCACGCCATGTGGAGGGCAAGGTGATCATGTACGGCGACAAGATAACGCGCTCGATGCAGATGACCATAGACGAGACCAATCGCCGCAGGGAGAAACAGATAGCGTATAACAAAGCGCATCATATTACTCCTCACGCAGTGAAAAAAGCCATCGAGGCCAATCCGTTACAGGCCCTGTTCCATGATCCCAAAGCCGAGCAGAAAAAAGTAGAGGATGCTATACGTGAAGGCTGGAAACATGCTGCATGGCAGCAGATGGGTGCCAAAGAACTGGATAAGGCAATACAACAGCAGCGCAAACGTATGCTGCAAGCCGCCAAGGAACAAGACTTTCGAAATGCGGCCTTGCTACGGGATGAGATGTTGCAAATGGAAAACAGGTTAGACGCTATTCGAGGCTTTTAACCGATAGCTCCTTCCATACTGACTTGTAATAGTTTTTGTGCTTCAACGGCAAACTCCATCGGCAGTTTGTCCATCACTTCTTTGGCATAGCCATTGACTATCAGTCCCACGGCATCTTCCAGACTGATACCGCGCTGCTGGCAGTAGAAGAGTTGATCCTGGTTGATCTTGGACGTAGTAGCCTCGTGCTCGATAACAGCCGATGAATTGGCAATCTGCATATCGGGGAAGGTGTGTGCACCACACTGGTCGCCCAACAGGAGCGAATCGCACTGACTGAAATTGCGCACGTTCTTGGCCTGAGAGGTTACTTTGACGAGTCCACGATAGGCATTTTGACTATGTCCTGCCGATATACCCTTACTAACAATGCGCGAGCGCGTGTTGGAACCGATATGGATCATCTTGGTGCCCGTGTCAGCCTGCTGGTAGTTGTTGGTAACAGCTACGGAGTAGAACTCGGCGGATGAGTTATCGCCTTTGAGGATGCACGAGGGGTATTTCCATGTGATAGCCGAACCGGTCTCCACTTGGGTCCAACTGAGGCGTGCATTTTCGTGGGTGATGCCGCGTTTAGTCACGAAATTGTAGATACCCCCCTTGCCGTTTTTATCGCCTGGATACCAGTTTTGCACCGTAGAATATTTCACTTCGGCATCTTTGTGGACGATAATCTCAACGATAGCAGCATGTAACTGATTCTCATCGCGCATCGGGGCGGTGCAACCCTCGAGGTAACTAAGATATCCCCCCTCGTCGCAAATGAGCAACGTACGCTCAAACTGACCCGTATTGCCAGCATTGATGCGGAAATACGTGCTCAGTTCCATCGGGCAACGAACGCCCTTGGGAATATAGACAAAGGAACCATCGGAGAAAACAGCCGAATTTAGGGCCGCATAGAAATTGTCGCTATAGGGCACCACCGAACCGAGATATTGCTGAACGAGTTCAGGATAATCTTTCACTGCCTCAGAAATAGAGCAGAAAATGATGCCTTTTTCGTGAAGCGTTTCGCGGAAAGTCGTTTTGACACTCACCGAATCCATCACGGCATCTACGGCCATATTGCCCGCCAGGGCAGCGCGTTCCTCCAACGGAATACCCAGCTTATCAAAGGTCTTTTCTATCTCGGGGTCGATGGGAGTGTTTGTGTCTTTGTTGGTGCTCGTCTTGGGCGCAGCGTAGTAGGAGATAGCCTGAAAATCGATTTCGGGAATCGTGAGGTGCGCCCAGGTGGGAACAGGCATAGTGAGCCATTTACGGTAGGCTTTGAGTCGAAATTGGAGCAACCATTCGGGTTCGTGTTTCTTGGCGGAGATCAAACGGATAACCTCCTCGTTGAGTCCACGAGGGATAATGTCGGTTTCTACATTGGTTGTGAAACCGTACTGATAATCCTGGTTGGCAATATCGTGTATGTCTTGTTGCATTGTTTTTACAAATCAAAAGCCGCCTAATGCAGGCGGCTCTTTGGAGGTCGGTAGCAGATTCGAACCGCTGTCCCCGGTTTTGCAGACCGGTCCCTAACCACTCGGGCAACCGACCAATATTTTCATTAGCGGGTGCAAAGGTACAACTTTTTTTTCAATTGAGCAAATTTTTTGTTAATTTATTTGCCATTTTCTTCATTTTGTTGTTGCCTTTGTGCCAAAACCTCTTGTTGATGGGCTTGCTGGCGCTCTAAATCGGCACGACGGAGTGCTTCGGCTTCCTGTGGGGACAGAGGCTGGGTTTGTAGCAGTTCTTTGTAGATATGCAGCGTAGCCCAGGCATCGGTAGAAGCATAGCGTGACTGCTCGGGAGTGAGGTGGGTATTCTCCCAATTGGTGAGCTGTTGCGATTTGGATATTTTTTGCTGGAAACAAATGGCGAATATCTTCTGCAGGCCGAGATCCAGTATGCCGTATTTACCACAGATAGATTGTATATCTACACAATTGGCAGGGCGGAAATTGCGCCTGCGGCGCAGTCCATTGAGGTCGTCTTTGAAAGCGAGCCCCACTTTGCATATCTTAGGGTCTGCAAACAGGTTGCAGAGTGCTTGAGGCATCCCTATGTGGGTGAGACGAAACAGGTAGCAACGCTCTTCGGAAGCGATTTGAAGTAAGGCGGTGGGGTAGTGCACACCACGCGTGAAACTGGGGCGGGCCTCGGTGTCAACGCCCAAAATGGTTTGTTGGCGCAGATAGGCCACCGCATCATCGATTTGTTGCTCGTGATCAACCACAATCACTTCGCCCTCAAATCCTACGAGTGGCATGTATTGTATCAAATCCTTGGATATGTGGTGTATAAAGGTGTTTTTTTTCATAGAAAAAAGCGTTTTTTCACGAAAAAGTATGCAAAGGTACAACTTTTTTTGCAAATATGCAAATTTTTTCGTATCTTTGCAGCCGAAAATGAGAAAAGAGTTGTGGACATATTTGAAACAGCGACCGAATGCCGAGTTGTTGGTTTTGAGTTTGGTGGCTATTGTGGGTTTGTGTGTGCTGCTGTTTAAGCCCTATCGCATTTATGAGTGGGTCAACCAAAACGAGACAGGATTGTTCTGGGCTGAAATAATCGTGTTGGTGACGATAGGAGGCGTGCTGTTGCATCATGTGTCGAATCTAAAAGAACGGCTGGCAATGATGGCGAGTGAGCAGGACGATAAGGGCTTGACGCAGATGTTCAATTTTTACGACGAGCGTGGTGAATTGAAATTGTCGGTTAAACCCGAGAACCTCTATTACATAGAGTCTGCTGATAATTACGTGCAGATTCACTATGAGAACCTGGGTAAGATGCAGACCATGATGATGCGCAATTCGATGAAAAATATTGAGTGGCGATTTCAGGATAGTAAATTGATACGTTGCCATCGGTCCTATTTGGTGAACCTGCGCAAGGTGCAGATGTTAAAGCGTGTAGAGGGAGAGATGCTGCTGGATTTTAACAACGAGAAGATAGCTCCACTGCCTGTTAGCAAAGCGTATGCAGATGGTGTGCTGACTTATTTCGCTCAACAATAAAGACCAAAATAACTAGAAATATTAACTATTAAAAACTATTATGATGAAAAAATCTTTTTTATTGGTAGTCGCTTTGGGTGCGGCTATGATGATGCAAGCACAACATGCTAATCGTATTGAACCATTGTCAACCAATCTGCAAATAGACAGCATGCGTGTTCAATTTGCAAGTGACCCTGCAGGAATGGTAGCTGCATTGCAACTGGCAGAGAGTACGCTGCAAGCCGATGAGAAAATGCTGAAAGAAGCCCAAAAACAAGTGAAAGATGAAGCTTCTTACGCCAAAAGTTTGGCCAGCTATATCAAAAGTTCAACGGGCGCGCTAAATGAATTAAAAAAAGCATACAGCAGCGATTTGAAAGGTCTGGACAAGATGCAAGCATCTATCAATGACCAACTGAATGCCCTGCACAAGATTACCTTGGATGACAGAGAGTATTTGGCTGCCATGGAGCATAAACTGAAAGGCTATCTGTCGGCTATACATGGTGCAATGGATCGCATCAACGCTTCGTCGCGTGCTGTGGATGATCAACTGCAAGATGCTAGTCGTCAGCAATCGGATTTGGAAACGTTTAACAACGAGATTGCAAGCAAACAAGAGCAACTGAAAGCGTTGCAGGGACAACACAAAGCCAACAAAGATGCCGTGAAGAACGAGATGAAGGCTTGGAAAGGATTGGCAAAATAAGGCATATGCAAGTTATCAATCTATCAGAACAGAATAGCGTACTGCTGCATTTCCTGCGTGAATTGCGCGACGTGAATGTACAAGGCGACTCGATGCGCTTTCGTACCAACATTGCGCGCATAGGTCACGTGATGGCTTATGAGGTGAGCAAACGTTTGCATTATAGTCCTATACAGATAACTACTCCCCTGGCTCCAATGCAGGTAAACCAAGTGGACGAATCGGTGGTGTTGGCTACGGTACTAAGGGCAGGGTTGCCTTTGCATCAAGGCTTCCTAGATGTGCTAGACCATGCCGAATGCGCTTTTTTAAGTGCTTATCGCACCATGGAACGGGACGAGCACGGAGAAGAGCAACTGAAGATAGTGTCTGAGTATATGGCCTCGCCCGATTTGACGGGTAAAACATTGCTAATAGTGGATCCGATGCTGGCTTCGGGTATGTCGTTGGATGCGGCATATCAATCGTTGCTGCGCAATGGCACACCTAAACATCTGCATGTGTGCTGTGTAATAGCAGCACCAGAAGGAGTGGCCTATCTGCAAGAACATCTGCCCCAAGACGCCACCTTGTGGTGCGCTGCTATAGACCACAATCTGAACGAACATAAATATATTGTGCCAGGTTTGGGTGATGCAGGTGATCTATGCTTTGGTGATAAACTATAGATGACAGACGAACTGCTATATCAAATTGCGTTATCGTGGCTTTATCGATGGCGTTTGCGCGATGAGAAAGCGTTGCTTGCACGGTATGGCAGTGCTAGTGAGGTGTGGCAACATGTAGACGAGGATACGAAGCCACAAGCCATGGCCAAAGCCCAGGCTGAGTTGGAATTTATCCATCAACATGGGATACGCACTTATTATTACCAAGATGCAGATTATCCGTTGCGCTTGCAGCAGTGTCCAGATTCGCCCGTGCTGCTATACGGCAAAGGACCATTGCAGCTGAACGGGGGCAAAATGGTGTCTATTGTAGGTACGCGCATGGCGACCGATCGGGGTAAGGAATTGACACGACGATTGGTGCTGGACCTCAAAGAACTGGTGCCAGATGTAACGATAATAAGCGGATTGGCTTATGGTATAGATGTGGCAGCTCATCGCGCCGCATTGGAAGCGGGAATCCCCACCGTGATAGTGCCTGCTCATGGTTTGGACCGTGTGTATCCCACGATACACCGCCCAGTAGCAGTGAAAGCAGTGGAACAAGGGGGTATCATCACGGAATATACATCGGGCACAGAACCGGAGAAGTGGAACTTTGTGGCGCGCAATCGCATTATAGCAGGGTTGGCAGATGCGGTGGTGGTAGTAGAATCGAAAGCCAAAGGGGGTAGTCTGATAACTGCTCGAATGGCACAAGATTACAACCGAGAGGTGTTGACTTTTCCTGGTAGAACGACCGACGAGCAAAGCCAAGGATGCAATAAATTGATACGTGATAACCAAGCAGTATTGATAGAAAACGCAGAGGACCTGACTCGGGTGATGCAATGGCAGGTAGAACGTCCTAAAACGCTGCAAACCGAGATGGTGGGGCTGACGATAGATCTCACAAAGGAGCAGCAGACCTTGCTAGATAAACTGCATGAACAGGAGGAGGGAATACATATCAATCTATTGGTGATGGAGACCCAACGACCTTATAGCGAAGTGGTGGGCGATCTAATGCTGCTAGAAATGAATGGTGTTATAAAGAGTTTGCCAGGGGGAATATACAGAGCATTGAAGTGAATAGATAATTAGACAATTAGTAAATTTGTAAATTAAACGATATATGAAAGACTTAGGAATTATTTTGGTTTTGCTAGGCGTGTTGTGCCTAGTGGTGTATGTGGTAGCATTGCCTGTTAACTGGCTATTGGTGTTGAGCCTCGTGTTGGAGGTAGCTGGTATATTGGGCTATATCTTTCTTAATCGCAGACAGCAATAAGTGCTGATTCGTTTAGAAGATATTTGCCTAACGGCTTATCATGGTGTGTTGGCGCAAGAGCGAGAGCAGGGCAATACGTTTATGGTCACTGTATCGCTGGAGGTGCCTGAGTCTCGTGGCGTGTTGACCGACGACATAGCGCACACTATTAACTATCAGCAGGTGTATGATATCGTATGCCAGCAGATGGCGAAGCCGTCTAATCTATTAGAACATGTGGCTGGGCACATACGCCATGCACTGCAACAAGCATGGCCAAAGGCGCAGGTACATGTGCAAGTTAAAAAGAAAAATCCGCCCGTGGGAGGGCAAGTTGCTTGGGCAACAATAGAGTTGTAGTATGTCTGAATTTAATGATGCAATCAAATATCATCTGACGGGTATGTACCAAGACTGGTTCTTGGACTATGCTTCGTATGTGATTCTAGAACGTGCTGTTCCTGCTATAGAGGATGGTTTGAAACCTGTGCAGCGCCGTATCTTGCACGCGATGCGATGTGTAGATGATGGCAAGATGAATAAGGTGGCGAATATTGTGGGACAGACAATGCAGTACCATCCTCATGGCGATGCCAGTATAGGTGATGCATTGGTGCAGTTGGGACAGAAAGACCTGCTGATAGATTGCCAAGGTAACTGGGGAAATATCCTGACAGGTGATGGGGCTGCGGCTTCGCGTTATATAGAAGCACGACTGAGCAAATTTGCGTTAGAAACGGTGTTTAACCCCAAGACAACTCATTGGATGCTGAGCTACGATGGCAGAAAAAAAGAACCTATTCATCTGCCTGTTAAATTTCCATTGTTGTTGGCGCAAGGGGTAGAAGGTATCGCCGTGGGTTTGAATTCGAAGATTTTACCGCATAATTTCAATGAGCTATGCGACGCTGCGTTGGCTTATCTGCGAGGTGAGGAGTTTCAACTCTATCCCGATTTTCCTACTGGTGGTGAGATAGATGTTAGCAAATACAACGATGGCGAACGTGGGGGTACTATCCGTATTCGTGCCAAGATACAGAAATCGGATGACAACCGCACGTTGATTATCTCGGAAATACCATTTGGTACGACCACCACAAAGATCATTGAGACTATCTTGCGCGCCAACCAAAAAGGCAAGATAAAAATAAAAAAGGTAGATGATTTTACGGCAGAAGAGGCACGTATTATGGTGCAATTGGCTCCTGGGTCCTCGTCCGACAAAGCCATCGATGCTCTGTATGCTTTTACTGACTGTGAAATAAATATATCGCCCAACTGCTGTGTGATACAGGATAAAAAACCTATATTCACTACGGTGAGCAACCTGCTGAAGCTATCGGTGGAGAATACCAAAGCCCTATTGAAATGGGAATTGGAGATAGAGAAAGCCGAATTGGAAGAGCAGTATTTCTTCACTTCGCTAGAGAAAATATTTATAGAGAATCGTATCTATAAGGAAGAGGGTTATGAGACGGCTCCTAACAAAGAGAAACTGATAGAGTTTGTGGATCAGGCCTTAACGCCATGGAAGAGTCAACTGATTCGCGAAGTAACTACCGAGGATATAGAGAAGTTGTTTGATATTCGAATGATTCGCATTACCAAGTTTGATAGCAAGAAAGCGGATGAGTTGATGAAAGACTTGGATAAGAAAATCAAAGCTTGCATCAAAAACCTGAATCATTTGACCGACTATACCATACAGTGGTTTGAACACCTAAAAGAGAAATACGGAGCAGCCTATCCACGTCGCACAGAGGTAAGGAATTTCGCCAATGTGAATGTGAAAGCAGTGGTAGAAGCCAACGAGAAACTTTATATCAATCGAGAAGAGGGCTTTATAGGTACAGGTTTGAAAAAAGATGAGTTCCTGTGTAATTGCTCAGACTTGGACGATGTGATAATCTTCTATAAAGACGGTAAGTATAAGATTGTGCGTGTGGCGGACAAGATTTTTGTAGGAACCAATATCATTCACATCGACATCTTCCGCAAGAACGATACGCGCACGATTTACAATGTGGTTTATCGCGATGGCAAAGCAGGCGTGTATTATATGAAGCGTTTTAATGTAACGGGAGTTACACGCGATAAAGAGTATGACTTAACCACAGGTAAACCAGGTAGTAAGGTGGTGTATTTTACAGCCAATCCTAACGGCGAGGCCGAAGTAATCAAAGTAACGCTCAAACCTGCGCTGCACCTAAAGAAGATGGAGGTGTGCAAAGACCTAAGCGAATTGGCAGTGAAAGGCCGTGCCAGCCGAGGTAATGTGCTCACTAAATACGATGTGAAATCGATTGTGATGAAATCGAAAGGACACTCTACACTAGGGGGACGTAAAGTATGGTTTGATCCCGATATCTTGCGTATCAACTATGATGGACAGGGTATGTACCTAGGTGAGTTTGCCGACGATGATCGTATTTTGGTAGTGATGCGCAACGGTGATTATTTCCTCAACACATTTGAAGAAACCGCGCATTTTGAGCCTAATTGGCTACGCGTAGAGAAATTCGACCCAGACAAAATATGGTCGCTGGCATTGTGGAATGCTGAATTGGGTTATTTTTACGCCAAACGTTTCCAATTTGATGCCACGGCTAAGGCGCAGAATATGTTGGGAGAGAACGATGAGAACCGCATTGAGGTACTGACAGATAGGGACGAGGCTACTTTCTTGGTGCATTACAAAGATGATTTCCGTGAGGATCTAACACTCGTGATGGCGGATTTTATAGACCCCAAATCGCCTAAAGCTAAGGGTAAACGTATCTCTACATTGGATATTGCTTCAATAGAGGACATCACACCTGAACCAGAACCTGAACCAGAACCAGAGTCAGAGTCTGAACCTGAATCTGAATCCGAACCCCAGCTCGAGTCCGAATCAGTGGCAGATGTGCCATTTACAATTACCAATGAGGTGCCAGAAGATAGCAAACCTGTGGAAGAACAGTTAAGCCTGTTTTAGTAAATCTTGTAGCACGTTATAAACACGTGCGATAGGAAATCCCATCACGTTGAAATACGATCCATGCATCTGGGTAACGGCTACATAGCCTATCCACTCTTGCACGCCATAAGCCCCTGCCTTGTCCAGGGGTTTATATTTTGCTACATAATGTTGTATTTCGCCGTCGGTAAGACCACGGAAAGTTACGTCTGTTTTATCTACCAGATGTGCCACTTCACCTGCGGTGGTAGTAAAGCTGACTGCCGTATAGACTTGATGCGTACGACCACTCAATAGGTGTAACATGCGACACGCATCTTCCTCGTCTTTGGGCTTGCCAAGCACCTGACCATCTAGCCACACAATCGTATCGGCGGTAATGAGCAGGTCGTTTGGCTGTAATTGAGTTTGATAGGCCATGGCCTTTTCGCGCGCGATATACATAGGTATATCTCCTGCTTGTAATTGGGTAGGATAGGTTTCGTTGGCGTGTATATTAATTGCAGTAAAGGGAATGTCCAGTCCCGCCATTAGGTCGCGTCGGCGAGGAGATTGACTACCTAGAATGATATTCATAAGGCGCGTTCAATAACAAAAGAATAGAGAATGCCCATCAGCATCACAAATTTCATCACGTTTTGTGCTACGTGGTAGTCGCTTGGTATTTTGGCTGCCCACATGAGCCATAGACTGCCAACTAGGGGAGTGATAATGCCAAATAGGATATAGCGTCCAGACAGGGTGTTCCAGCCGCTAGGATAAGGCAAACAGAAAAAGCCAATCCAAACAAGCAAGGCGATAGTAAGAAGTCCAAGCACACTGACTACCCATTTGGTGCCCCAATCTCCTAGGCGAACGGGTAGGGTGTGGCATTCCAATTCACGATCCCCCTCTACGTCTTCTATATCTTTTATCATTTCTCGCATCAAGGTGGTGAGTAGGGCAAATAGACCAAATCCTCCAAGCCATACATAGAGGTCGTGCGCTATGGGCGAATAGGTCATGATGTCTCCGTATAGATGCGTCAGTTGGGCGATGTTAACCACCGCAATCAACAGGGGCGGTACGGCTGCCAATAGGGCAATGATTAAATTACCGATAATGAATTGACGCTTGTAGCTGCTAGAGTAGAACCACAATAATCCAGGCACCAACAGCATAATCAATGCTACAATCCAACTACGACACCACCATGCTACTACTAGGCCGATGGTAGCTCCTAAGATGCTGAGTGCTTGGTGATAGCGCATAGCTTGCTGCTTGCTCACCATGTTGGTTACAATCACTTTGTCTGGGCGGTTGATACGGTCTATCTTGATATCAAAATAGTCATTGATTACATATCCTCCCGCAGCAATCAGTATAGTGGCTAGGATTAGCAGGGTCTGCACCCACCATGGTAGTACGTTGTCAAACATAGCGCAATGCAGCAGAGGTATAGCTACCCACTGTTGCATCACCCAGAGTAGAATAGCCAGCATCACTAGATTAGTCCATCTAGCCAGCTGTAAATAGGCTTGGATACGTTGCCACATTATTGTTTTTGTTTCTTTGGTTTCGATTCTTTCACTTGCAGTATCACGCCTTTCCAAGCGGGCAGGGTAAGTTCAATCGTTTGTTTGCTATTGAAGGCAATAGTGCCGTATTTGGTTTTGCTCAATAAATCTACTGCTGTAGCTTGTTGCCACTCGGGTTGGTTCAAATGGGTAAATGCGTGCTCTGGAATACGTATTTTCATATCCACTTGACGGTCGTCAAAGTTCAGTATGATTAACAGTAGTTCTTTGCCCGCCTTGCGCAGATAGGCATATTGCTCGTGTTTGTTAAATCCTTCGCCTTGGGCATATTCTAGGTCGTACATGTCACCATCGGTGATGGCTTTGTTTTCGCGTGACAATGTGAGCAGTTTGCGATAGAAGTCTTGCAGGTTCTTTTGCTCATCGCTTAGCATCTTGCCATCAAACTGACCATTGTTGGCCCAAGCTTGTATCGATTTCAGTCCCCAGTAGTCAAATATGCTGCTACGGCCGTCTATGCCAGAGAATCCTTCGGCATCCATACCAGTTTCGCCTAGTTCCTGACCAGCATACACCATTACTGGATTCTTACCCAATGTGGCAGCTACAATCATAGCAGGTTCGGCGCACACACCACGGCCGCAATAGAAGCCAGACGCTACACGTTGTTCATCGTGATTTTCAAGGAAATAGAGCATTTTGTCTTGTATGTGCTCTACGGCCTGCCACTGCCCTGTGATGCCCTCAACTGGCCAGTTCTTGCTCGTTACGCCGCGCAAGTATTCGTACATGCCCACTTTGTCGTATAGATAATCGAATCCTGCTGCCAAAAAAGCATTGTAGCGTTGAGGATTATAGCACTCAGCAATAAAGAGCAATTGGGGATATTTCTTTTTAACTGCGGGAATTACCCATTGCCAAAACTCCTCTGGCACCATTTCAGCCATATCCACACGGAAAGCGTCTATTCCTTTTTTGGCCCAAAACAGGAGGATATGCAGCATCTTATGCCATGTGTCTGGTATAGGATCAAACTGCTTCTCACCCCCGCCTAGGTAGTGTACACCATAGTTTAGTTTGATGGTTTCGTACCAATCGTTTTGGTTGGGGTGTGCGTTAAAACAGTCGTTACCAGTTACTTTGGCAGGGTTTTCGGTATAACCCTCTATTGCAAACTGCGGAGCGAAAGGTTGCCCTGGCAGATAATAGAAATTGTTGAGTGGCGAGAAAGCCCATTCTGGATGGTCTGTCTCTCCTAGATCCTTCACGCTTTTGGACTTGCACACCGAGTGGTATTCGCGACTTACGTGGTTGGGCACAAAGTCTATCATCACCTGCATATTGGCTGCGTGGGTACGCTCTACTAGGGCAGTGAACTCAGCCATGCGTTTGCTTTTGTTCTCCGCCAAATCGGGATCTACATCATAGTAGTCGGTGATAGCATAGGGCGAACCAGCCTTACCTTTGGTGATAGAGGGGTTGTTGTATTCGGACGTAGCATGACGTATCACACCTGTGTACCACACATAATTAAATCCTAAATCATGTATGGCGTTTAGAACACTAGGTGTGAATTGGTTGAAGGTGCCACATCCGTTCTCTTCGCGGCTTCCCCCACGTTTACGGGTGGGGTTATAGTTGGTGAAGGTACGCGGAAATAGTTGATAGATAATAGGTTTCATTTATTTTACGAGTGCTTCTGAGTCTAAAGCAATCATGAGCTCTTCATCTGTAGGAATCACACACATGATTACGTTACTGTTTTTTGTAGATATAATAGCTTCTTCGCCACGTACGTGGTTGGCTTGCTCGTCTAGTTCGGCACCTAGGTAACTCATGCCTTTGGCTATTTCGCCGCGTATATAGGCATCGTTTTCGCCTATGCCACCAGTGAAGACGATGATGTCAACACCATTCATGGCTGCTGCGTAAGCACCGATGTATTTCTTCACACGGTAGATGAACATACGTCTAGCCAAATCGGCACGTTGGTTGCCAGCCTCGATGGCATCGGTTATGTCACGGCAGTCTGAACTAACGCCACTCACACCAAATAAACCAGATTTTTTGTTGACTAAGTTGGAGAATTCAGCAGTAGATAGGTGTTCTTTGTCCATGATATAGGTGGCTGCACCTAGGTCTAGGTCGCCAGCGCGTGTACCCATCATCAAACCTTCTAGTGGAGTAAGTCCCATTGATGTATCTACCGATTTGCCGTCCAAAACAGCGGTGCAACTGCCGCCATTACCAATATGGGCGGTAATGATTCTCTTCCCTTCGGCTTTCACCCCTAAGAACTCGCACACGCGTGCGCTCACATAACGATGGCTGGTGCCGTGGAAACCATAGCGACGGATAGCATATTTCTCGTACATCTCATAAGGTAGGGCATACATATATGCTTCGTCGGGCATAGTTTGGTGGAAAGCCGTGTCAAATACAGCCACTTGGGGTACATTGGGCAGCGATTTCTCGATGGCCTCTATGCCCTTTAGGTTGGCGGGGTTGTGTAGCGGAGCCAATTCGGAACATTGGATAATCATTTGCTTCACTTCGGGGGTGATTAGCACGGATTTGTTGAATTTCTCTCCACCATGCACCACACGATGACCTACGGCATTGATTTCGTTTAGGCTCTTGATGCAACCTATTTCGGGGTCAACCAGTTTGTCTAGAATCAGTTGAATGCCAATGGTGTGCTCTGGCATGGCTTTTTCAAATTTTACTTTGTCGCCATTGCTTAGTTTGACTTGTAAGAAAGCATCGGGTAGACCTATTTTTTCTACACCACCTTGCGCCAGTACTTGGCGTGTTTGCATCTCAAATAATTTGTATTTGATACTGCTGCTGCCGCAGTTTAATACGAGTATTTTCATAATTTTCAAATCTTAAATTTTAAACCTTATTTCATCGCTTGATTAGCGGTAATAATGACCATTTGTACGATATCTTGCACTTTGCATCCGCGGCTTAGGTCATTTACAGGAGCGGCTATACCTTGCAGAATAGGTCCAATGGCATCGGCACCCGAGAAACGTTCTACGAGTTTATATCCTATATTTCCAGCCTGTAAGTCTGGGAATACCAGCACATTAGCCTTGCCTGCTACAGGACTGTCTGGCGCTTTTTTCTCTCCCACACTGGCAATCAAAGCAGCGTCGGCTTGCAGTTCGCCGTCTATGTTCAATTCGGGAGCCATTTCTTTGGCCAAACGGGTAGCTTCGGTCACTTTGTCCACCAACTCGTGTTTGGCACTACCTTTGGTAGAAAAACTCAACATCGCTACGCGAGGCTCTATTTGTGCCAGGGTGCGTGCGGTGTCTGCGGTGGAGATGGCTATTTGTGCCAATTCTTCGGCATTGGGGCAGGGGTTAACTGCGCAATCGGCAAAGACTAGGAATCCATCCTCACCCAGTTGTTTGGCAGGGGTGAACATAAGGAAGGCACCGCTCACGATTTTTACCCCTGGTTTGGTTTTTAGTATTTGGAAAGCGGGGCGAATCGTGTCGGCAGTAGTGCCACGTGCGCCAGCCAGCTCACCGTCAGCATCGCCGTTCTTAATCATCAAGCAACCTAAATAGAGAGGATCTTGTGCTTTTTGGGCCGCCTCTTCTTCGGTCATGCCTTTGGCTTTGCGCAGTTCAAAGAGCAGATGAGCATATTCTGCCATCTTGGGGTTGGTGGTGGGGTCGAAGATGGTAGCACGTGAGATATATGCATATCCCTTGTCTGCTGCCATTTTTTCAATGATTTCTTTCTTACCAATTAAAATAAGATGAGCCAATTCATCTTTTAGCAAAATGTTGGCAGCTTCCAATGTACGTGGTTCGTCACCCTCTGGTAACACGATGCGTTGCGGATTTTTGCGCGCACGCTCCGTCATCTGTTCTAGTATTGTCATAATGATATGTGTTTTTTGTAAATTATAGTTTGCAAAGTTAAGTAATTTATATGATTTACACAAACTTTATTACATAAATGTGCATTTTTTTACAAAAAAATTTGGTAGAATGCCAAAAAAGTTGTATCTTTGCACGCTGAATGAGTGAAATATACTCATGCCATGTGAAAAAATCAATTAAAGTGTAATCAAATTTAACGCATTATGAATAAAAAGTTTTACTTACTTTTAGTAGCATTCTTTGGTGTTAGTTTCTCTTTTGCACAAGAGGCCAATTCTGAAGAAAAACCTGTAGAACTTCCTACGGATTCTATCGGTGTCCACCCTTGGGATGGTCAGGAGAATGATCAACATATTGTGATTCCTGATGCATCTCACTGGTCTATGTATCTTGCTGCAGGTTTCAATGTAGCCGACATGGACTATACAAGTGAAAAAAAGCATGGTGTATGGTTGCCTTCTGTTAGTTTGGGTGCTGCTTACCACTGGAACAATACATGGGCATTGGGTTTGGAATATAAGTTCCGTAACTATCGTGTGACAGGTTCTGGTCTAGACCGTGATGCTGATATCCTGCTCAAAGGTATGTCGCACCAGGCTGATGCTTATATCACGTTGGACGTATTCAACATGTTCCGTCCTCAAAACAAGTCGAAACTGTTTGCGCTAGACTTGATTTTGGGTGGTGGTGCATTGTGGTATAAGAATAGCATCCAGTATCCTAATGAGTACGATCCAGATTGGGCTGCACGTGCCGACAACGACTTTAAGTTCTTGATGCGTACTGCTCAACAGGAGCCTACACACATGGATAAGTATAGAGTGACTGCTATCTTTGTGGCAGGCGTGAGCGCAGAGTTTAACCTCAACCGTAGTTTCCAGTTGGGCCTCCGTGGTATGTATAACTATTCCACTACCGACCAAGCAGACGCTCGCGTTCGTCCAGAAAACAATGATGGCTGGTTTGACTGCGAGGTGTTGCTTCGTTACAAATTTGAGCCTCGTCATAAGTCGAACGTACGTAACTTTATGGTTCCACAACAAATTGATGATTGGAACAATGGTACGTATTACAAAGATCCTAAGATGGGAGAAGCTAAACGTGCTAAATACATCATCACTCCTCAAAAGGATACAATTTGGGACATCACGCGCGATACTATTTATATGGTATCTCCTGCCCCTGTTGTTGCAGCAGCTCCTGCTCCACAAGCTGCCCGCAGAGGTATTCGTGACTACGTAGTCTTCTTCGAGAATGATGTGCCTGAGTTGGATCAGATGGCACTCTCTATCACGGGTGATGCTGCTATGTTGCTACTCAGTGAGCCTGCATACAACGCTGTAGTGGTAGGTTCGTGCGACAACACGGGTGCTGTAGAGTACAATAAGTGGTTGGCTGTGCAACGTGCTACCAATGTGAAACAAACTCTGATGGATATGGGTGTGGATTCAACACGTATCTACTTCGCTGGTCGTGGTATCATGCAGGATGACCGTGAGTTTGGTTCATATAGTCCTAACCGTCGTGTAGAGATTCATATCGTTACGGACGAGCAGATGCAACAAGCTAAAGAGGATTATGCTTACTTCGAGCAATATAAATCTATCAAGAAAGGCTCGGCTGTGCGTCAAGCAGGTGAAGGTCAACACGTATCTTCTTCCGAAGCATTGAAATCGGCTATGCAAAAGATGAAAGAGACGGGTGTGATAGAGCAGATAGGTGAAGCTTTCAAACGTCTATCGGGTGGTAAGGCAGACAACGCCAACGAAGTGAAGAAGCCTGAGGACAAGGAGGCTGCAACGGCTGGATTCGTCAAACTGATGAAAGAGGCTATGCAAGAGCGTCCCGTAGAGAACGAAGCACCTGAAATGGAGAAAAACGATACCATCATCGTAGGTCCTAATATGACCTTGAGTCAATTGGCTAAGAAATACTATGGCAATGGTAACCTGTGGCTCAAGATATTTGAGGCCAATCGTGACCGTCTGTCTTCGCCAGACCAATTGCAAGAGGGTATTGAGTTGATTATCCCTAAATTGAAATAATAGCCTAGCAGCGCGGGCTGAAATAGCGCTGATGGTCTCATAGCTCAGTTGGTTAGTAGCACCTGACTCATAATCAGGGGGTCCTAGGTTCAAGCCCTAGTGGGACCACAAAAAGAAAAAGGAAGCCATCAAAGACTTCCTTTTTATTTGAAAAAATATGAAAAAACAGATTTTTTTTGCACTAGTGTGCCTGATTGTCTTGCCTATGCATGCAGAAATAATAGGATATAAGACCTATCAGGTGAAAGAAGACGCGCCCCGTTTTATGGCTCTGCAAGTGAATGCAGAGATAGGTTGTCACTTCCGTAAGGCAGAGGAAATGCAAGCTGCCTATGAACCTCATTCGTTTATGCCTGCTGGTTTTTGTGCTGATGTTGGGGTAGGACTGCGTGCCACCCGATGGGTTTATATTGGTGCAGGCGTAGGGGCGCATAGTGAGTATGCTTTAAAAGAAGCATTGGAGCCGATTGTGCCTGATCATAATGTGCCTTTTTCTACTTATCGTTGGGTAATGCCGTTCTATGCCGATCTGCGTTTGTATATCCCAGCTAAACTCAATATGAATCCGTTTGTGGAAGGTAGTGTGGGGTATTATTGGGGATTGACAGGCAACAAAACGATTGACGAAGTTGAGTATACTTTTAAACCTCAAGGTGGACTCTTTGCCCAAGGTGGAGCGGGAGTTGATTTTCGTCGGTTTATGGTTAGCATAGGTTATCAATATTTTAAAAATGCAGAATACGGTAAACCGCATTATCTATATGCCAAAATAGGTGTTCGTTTGGGTTATAATGTGAATTGCGATAAGCAACCAAAATAATACTCTCTCGACACGCTTCTTTCGTATATACTGCTGTTTGAAAAATCAATATGTTCAAGCCTACATTGCCTTATATCATCGCAGGTCCGTGCGCAGCAGAGAGCGAGGAACAAGTGCTGGCTACCGCACAAGGCATAGCCCAATGTCAAGCACACTATCCCAACTACACCTATATATATCGCGCGGGCATATGGAAACCACGTAGCTCGCCTAACACCTTTCAAGGCATAGGCGCAGAGGGCTTAACATGGCTGCAACAGGTGCAACAGACCTACCACCTGCCCGTAGCCACCGAGGTTGCCACACCCGAACAAGTCAAACAAGCCACCGAGGCAGGCATAGACTACCTATGGATAGGCGCACGCACTAGCGCCAACCCCATAGCCGTGCAAGCCATAGCAGACGCCGTGGATGGGACGAAAATAAAAGGCGTGATGGTGAAAAACCCTGTGAACGAAGACGCGGCATTGTGGCTAGGCAATATAGCGCGATTGGAACAAGCAGGAGTGGCTGTAATGGCTATTCATCGTGGCTGTAACCACCGCCCATGCTGGGCTATGGCATACCAACTATTGCAAGCACGCCCAGATATACCCATCCTAATAGACCCCAGTCATCTATCAGGCAAAGCGAGCGCAATAGCTCAACTATGCACACAAGCCAACCGACTAGGCTATAGCGGATGGATGGTGGAAACACATATTGCGCCCCAAGAGGCACTAAGCGATGCACAACAACAGATCACACCTGAGGAGTTGGAAGGACTAGTGAATCGGGGAGTTGGTGAATCGGTGAATCGGGGAAGCGAGGAACTAGATTGGCAACGCGCTATGATAGACGAAGTAGATGACGACCTATGGCAGCACCTAGCCAAGCGAATGGAGATCTCCAAACGCATAGGCGCGTGGAAAAAAGAACGGCAAATACCCGCTTTGCAGCCTTTTCGCTATCAAGAAATACTAGAAAAACGCATTGCGTGGGGGAGTGAACACGGATTGGACAAAGAGACAGTAGAGCAGATAATGGAAGCAATACATAAACAAAGCGTTAGGATTCAATCCTAACGCTTTGCTTTTAATCACTTGGGCATGATAACTAGTTTACCCGAGCGAATCTTACGTTTCCCGTTTTCAGTGAATGCCCAGAAATAAACCTTGTTGGGTTCGAGTGTGAGAATAGCGCATGAGGATATATCGCTGACATGACCGAAATAGGTTTGACCATAGCCATCGGTAGTGGTTTGGAAATCGTTGGGGTTGCCCTCCTCTAGTTTGACCATCTGAATCATGCGTCCAGTCATATCGTATAGCCCAAACATCACATTGGCTCGAAGACTAGCTACTGCAATCTGGCACGAACCTGGGATATGCTGTATGAGAACATCGCCCTCCATTGGTTTTTGGGCACGTTTGATAGGCGAACGGCGGAACTTGATTTTATAGGTATATTTATCCCCATTCTCTGCGCGGTAGTAGATATGATAGGTAGGGTCGTCTTCGCTATCGTCAAACTGATAGTTGGTATCATCGTCGGCATCTACCACCCGACTATTGTTGCCCAACCCCAGGCGTACACATGCAAAGCGCGAGCCGGTATTGGCATAGTGCAACTCAAAGGCAGGCGCATTGGTACGCGTGTCAGCCAGCATATATTCGTAGTAGAACACCCCAGGTTCGAATTCACCCAAAGGACGCATTTGACCCAGATAGTCCGCAATAATCAGTTCGGTAACTCGATTGAGCGAGTCAAGCAGTACCTGCTGGTAAATATTGTAGGTAAGCAGATTGCCCGCAGGAGCTTGCACGGTGATATGAAGGCAATTGGCCACCACGACATCTATATCGTCCGTATCTTTAGCAGTGCGCTTTACTTCGGTGTCGTAACCTACGATGATGGCGAGGCTATCTTGTGGCACCGCTTTCAAATCGCTAGCGGTATAGAAGAGTGCGAGGTCTGTTCCAACAGGGTAGGTGATGGAATAGTTGAATACATCGGGTGCAAAATCGCTATCGAAACCTAGCGTTTGACTGAGTAGTTGATCACGCAGGTAAATAGCCTTGAGCAATGCATTCTCACTTTCCTCGGGACGTATAGGTGTGTTGGCCTTGATGTGGAATACCAATTCGTAGTAACCTGTATCCACTTGGTTCTCTGGCACCACTTTGAGGGTTTGTATCACATCATAAGGCAAACCTTCTGGAGTATAACGATAGTCAGTAGTAGTGATTACCTGTTGCTCAGATTCAGCCAATAGATAACTAACCATAGGCAGGTCTTCGATAGTAGCCACCTTTATCTCATAGGCATCTTGCTCGGGCGAGAAATCGGCTAGCATCGTGTCGTTGAGCAGGATGGCTGCCAATTGGTTGTTGTTGCTCAGATAGGGCAAGAACAGGAGCGAATAGGTAGCAGTGGCTTGCCCATCGGCAGCCGTTACGCGTATCTCGACTTGGCTCTCATCTATTCGAATAATATCCACCTGTTGCTGCTCATCATGCTTGGTAAAGGTGATAATAGGCAGAGTGGCATCTTTTTGCGTGAACGAGATGGTATAATCCATGATACGCTCGTCAAAGCGTGGCACAGGCTGCCCGTTGCAGAAGATCATATTGAGCGTGGTAGCGGTATCGGGTGCCACAACCATGTGGACGGTATAAATGCGCGTGTCGCCACTTTGTGCCGTAACCACAAACTGGATGGCTGCCAAAGCCTGAGGCAGGATAGGTTCGATAGCGCGTTTCTCTACGGTTTGGGTATTGGCGTCATAGTCCGCCTCCAATTGAGGCACTAGGGTAGTGCCTATAGGCAGGGTGCAGACATAGTCGGTAACAGTAGGCACAAAGCCCGACAACGAGTCGGTACCGTTGATATAAATCATATTGAGCGTGGTGACACGACTAGGCTCCATGGAATAGGTAATGGTATAACGACTGCGACGGCCACTCTCGGCAGTAACCACCAATTGACGCGTAAGAATGAGCGCACTATGCTCTAAGGTGTCTAGCCTTACCGTCTGGTAGTTATCGCCTGGCTCCCAATCTAGATCAGGGAACTGATGCGCAGCGTTGTAGGGTATAGAGATATGATAGTTGAACACAGAGGATTGGTAGTGTAAACTATCGGCGGTGAGTAGTTTGAGTGTATCTACATCCGAAGGATGCAATTGGAAGACTAAGACATACTCAGCTTGGTGCATCCCATCTTCTGCGGTAACCGTGATATTGACCTGATGCCCAATGCTGAGACTTACAGAGGCCGTATCACATTGTTGCGCTGCTTCGGCTTTGAGCGGTATCAAATCGGGTATAGCATGTTCACCATTAGGCAGGTCTATGAAATAGAAATGTTGGTCAGCGTGGAAATCGGCATAGGACTCACCATTGAGATAGATAGCCTTGAGGGCCGTGTTTTGGGATAGGTTGCCCACAAAACGGAGTGTATAGGTATTAACACTACCATCTTCAGCCGTGACATCCAGGTAAATAGTAGATTGCACCTGACGCATCTCTACCGTTTGCGCATCTAGTTTGAGCGTGGCAGAGACGTGGGGTAGGTTGACAAGATTGGCAGGTATATTAATAGTATATTTATTTAGGCCCGAATTGAACATCAAATCAGGGTTGAGGTCGGGACGGAACTCGTTCATAGGAAGACCATTGATGAGAATATTCTCTAGCGTAGCATCACCAGATTGCGCTTTAGCGAATACGTCAATGAAATAATCTTCGCTTGTAATGCCATCTTGTGCTACTACATGCAGGGCATATTGCGTAGGCGAAAGCGTGTCAACCGATACGGTTTGGAAACGGTCGTTAGAACGCCAGTCAAACGCGATAGTTTCACGTTCAGACAAGACACTATAGTAGTGACGCCCAGGCTCAAAATCCTCTAATGGCACATCGTTGACAGCAATCGCTGTGAGTTGTGCATTGTGGCTGGATTCGGCCGTGAAAGAGAGCGAATAAGTAGAACGTATCGTGCCATCGCTAGAAGTGACATAGAGGTAAGTGTCTTCGTCTAGTCCGCCAAGTTCGAGTTCAACAGTAGCCTTTGGATCAGCAGTGCGATAGGTGATATTGGGCACCATCGGTTCCGCTACTTTGTATGCGCCAGCGGGTAGCATGATGTCATAGGCGAAGGTGTGAGGATGGTAGTCTTGAACCAACTCACCGTCCAAATAGATAGCTTGCAGACTAGCATCTGCTCCTTGGGCAGGCAATAGCGTGAGTGTATAGGGTGTGCCTTGCTCTCCGCTTGGGCTAGTGACCGCCATGGTATAAGTGGGCTGAGCCCAAACAAGATCAATGGCTTGGGAAGTGTTCTCACCTAGTACACTGAGTTGCATAGCCGTATCGGCAAAGAGGGTGTAGTCGTGGATTTGGGCATCAAAGCCATCCAGCAATATACCATCTAGGTAGATACCTCGCAAGTCGGTAGAGGAAGATTGACCACTAGGTTGGGTAAGCGTATATTGGTGGGTTTGTGTGCCGTAAACTATCCATTTCAGGGTGTCGGCTTGTTGGATATACACCACCGAGTCGGCAGCATCTTGACGAACAAAGTTCATCAATTCAGGACGAGCAGCCTCGTATAGATAGTGGTCGGGCTGGAAGTCGGCTAACGGATGACCATCTAGTTCCAGTTCGGCGAGTTGTCCAGAGGTAACGACTACATCGGGCTGCAACTGAAGACGATATTGTGCGGTAGCACCACCTAGTGCGGTAACATCAATCACGCCGTCGTGCATGGTTACCAATTGGGCATCGTAGGCTTTCTCTACGGAGATAGTGGGCCACTCGTTGCCACGGATGGTGTAGTCCATCACATCTGGTGCAAAAGCAGGAGTCATGCCATTGGCGGATATGTTAGCCAGTTGTGCATGGGCAGCCTCAGTGGTGAAAGTGACTGTATAATTCTGTTGCTCACCATGCTCGGCTGTGACAACGATAGTGACGGTAGAGTCGAGCAAGGAGGTTTGACACAACTGCATGTTACTAGCCAAACTAGGTGTGACATCTGGGAAGGAAGTGGTGCCAAAAGGTAGAAAATAGGTATAGTTATACGTAGTAGATTTGAAACCTGCTATCTGTGCGCCATCGACCAATAGATTCTTCAAATGGGCATTGGTATTGAGCGGACGCTGAACGTGTAGCGTATAGGTAGAGGACAGGCCATCCTCACCATAGTTGGTGATAGTAGCTGTGCGGAGGCTGTATTCGCCACTGGTTTGTGGTTCGGTCCAAACTACTTGTTGCGCTTGGTCGGCAACTGCTTGGTCGAACTCAAGAAGAGGTAGTTCAACTAACTCGGGATCGTTGAGTGTATAGGAGAAAACATCTCCTTCGCGCTCGGTAGCTTGGCCATTGACCAAGATACCATTCAG
>JAKSNM010000013.1 GCA_024399785.1 Paludibacteraceae bacterium | reverse complement strand
GTTCCTTTGTCAGGTGTCTTGAGAATCGGAGCTAATGGAAATGTGGTGGACAATTGGGCACAAGGTGGTTTAGCCGTAGGGGTAGATTTGAAGACTGGCAAATTAAATAAGTATGGACTATATAAACATGGCTATGGAACGAAAACGGACAGCCATCCTAATTCTGGAGTGAAGTTCGCAGATGTGATGCTTCCGTATTTTCAAGAAGCAATTGAGCAAGCCCAACAGTTGCATTATGAACTGAAAGGAATTAAAGTTATAGGTTGGGATATTGCGTTTACCAAAGAAGGACCTTTGTTTATAGAGGGAAATGATAATATGGAAGTGTCTATAAACCAAGAAACAAATGGTGGATTGAAGAAAGAGTTTGAGAAATGTATAAAATGAAATATGTAGAGTTATGAATAGAATAGAACCATTATATAATCTTTTTATCGCAAGAAATAGATATAAAAGTGCTAAAAACGATTTGGCAGTAAAACTTGAAAACACAAAGAATTTAAAACCTCTTTCTAAAAAAGAAATGGAGGAAATTAAATCCTATTGGGGCGAAGTGAAGGTAAGTCCATGGTGGTTTGCCATTTATAAGGCATATCACGAAAATGTGTTTGATTGTAGATATATCCCAGATGATATATACTATTGTCTGTTTGATGCATTATGTTATAGTAGACCTTTACGAGCTAAATATCTTGATGATAAGAATCTATACTCCTTGTTATTTGCTGATGCGAGACAACCTAAAACGATAGGTAGAAAGATGTCATTTGGCTATCAGGATGAGAATTTCCAACCAATATCTGAAGAAAAGTTGATTAGTAAATGCAAAAATAGTAGGGGAGTAATTATAAAGCAATCAATTGTTTCCTTAGATGGCAGTGGTATTACTATTATCTCTAAAGATGCATCAGATGAAGAGATTCTAAAAGTGTTTAACAAATATCCAGAATTTGTGATTCAAGAACTACTCGCCCAACATGAGCAAACAAAATCATTGCATAAAGAATCGTTAAATACGATACGTATGGTGTCATTCTATCATAATGGTGAGTATCATATTCTATCATCCATTATCAGGATGGGATTAGGAAGTTCTAAAGTGGATAGTTCTGGATTAGGCGGTATATTTTGTGGAATATTAGAAGATGGAAGATTGAGAGATAGGGCTTTTGACACTTCTGGCATTCAATATAATAAACATCCATCGGGAGCTATTTTTGAGGAACATTGTATTCCAAATTTTGAAGAATGTAAAAAGATGGTTCTAATGTTAGCCCCCCGATTAGTAGGTGTCGGCCGATTATTAGCTTGGGATTTAGCTATTGGAGAGGATGGATATCCTTATTTGATTGAAGTTAATATGACCTATGGTGAATTGGATTATCATCAGATGACTAATGGCCCACTATTTGGAGATATGACACAAGAAGTTATAAAAGAGGTGTTTAGTAATAAGACGAATAGGGTATTGAATAAGATATTAAGATAAATACAATATCCTTTTGATTATATATCAGTCAAGGTTGCAGAATTATACCTTAATCATACCTTAACGACACCTTAATCACACCTTGTTGGGTCGAGAGTGAAGAGTACAATGAATAATGAATAGTGGATAGTGAATAATGCGAATGACGGTGAGAGTTAATAGTGAATATAAACAATTATGGCAAAAGTAAGTTATATCCATCCAATAGAATCCATCTCGGGGAAGTTAAACCACAAAGAAAAGCGAGGTACGATTCAACGAAGGAAACATTATCGCGATGAAAAAGGACAAGTAATAGGCATCGGGGCTAATGAAGCGTATATCGTGATAAATCCGCGAGATTATGATAAGAAACCTCTAACAGAAGGAGAAAAATTTAACACCAGTACCTTTCAGCAAGCGATTTTATTAGC
Source organism: Paludibacteraceae bacterium (assembly GCA_024399785.1). Lineage (GTDB taxonomy): Bacteria > Bacteroidota > Bacteroidia > Bacteroidales > Paludibacteraceae > Colicola. Next base: position 24,056 of record JAKSNM010000013.1, on the reverse strand, counting down.
AAAACAAGAACGCGAAAATCCCGAACGATTGGCTTATTGGACTGAACGCTGGAAAAAACAATTAGAAAAAGGAGACCCTATGGCAGATATTAGTAAGCAGACAGGGAAACGAAAGATTTATAGACGATTAGATATGTTTATTCAGACTATGATACAAGGCGAATTGAGACGAGGAGAGAGAAAATTGTAGATTTTTGATATATAAATTTGTGATATAAGATTTTTTTTAGTAACTTTGCAAGTAAAATGCGAAACGATAATTATGAGAACAATCGGATTTCCAATTAGTCATAAAGAGAATGAGCGCCGTCGTGCGTTAACTCCAAAAGATGCAGCCAAAGTGGCACATCCGGAATTTCTATTTGTAGAGACAGGATATGGTGATGTACTGAACTATAGCGATGACGATTACAGGGCAGTAGGCGTAAATGTGTGCTCTCGTGAAGAAGTACTTAAGAAAGACATCATTTGTGATTCCAAGGTGGGTGATGCCGATTATTTGGAACAATTACATGACCAAACCATATTCGGGTGGATACATGCGGTACAAAATAGAGACATTACTGACAAATTAATCCACAGACATTTGACAGGTATCGCTTGGGAAGATATGTACGAAATGGGGAGACATTCGTTTTGGAAAAACAATGAAATAGCAGGAGAAGCCGGTTTATGCCATGCATATATGCTTCATGGGGTATTCCCCAATCAAACAAAGGTTGCTGTATTAGGTCGTGGAAATGCTGCCAGAGGCGCCTTACGAACTCTCAATTATATGGGAGCAGAGGTGGTTCAATATGACCGTAAAACAGAGCAACTATTTCGCCAAGAAATAGGCGAATATGATGTGGTGGTGAATGCTATTCTATGGGACACATCGCGCAAAGACCATATTATCTACCGTGAGGATTTAAAACGCATGAAGAAAGGTGCGTTGATTATTGACCTCAGTTGTGATAGAAATGGTGGGGTGGAAACAAGTATTCCAACTACGATTGAAGACCCAATATATGTGGTAGATGGAATAACGCATTATGTTGTAGACCATACACCATCATTATTCTATAAATCTACCTCAGAATCAATAAGTGAAGTAGTGGCGCGATTTATAGATGAATTGATAGAAGATAGTATTGGAGATACATTGCGCAAAGCAATGAATATAGAAGCAGGAGTAATAGTGGATCAACGAATAAAAGATTTTCAAGGAAGATAAATGAAAATAATGAAATTTGGTGGCACATCAGTAGGAAGTGCTCAAAGGATGAAAAATGTGGCGGAGCTGATAAAGCAACAAAGTCAAGGAGAAAGGGTAATCGTCGTATTATCGGCTATGGCCGGCACTACGAATACACTACTACAGATAGCCGATTATTTGAAAGTTGGCAATAAATCTGCCGCTACAGAGTTGGTGAATAGCTTAGAAAAACAATATATAGCCGTGTGCCAAGAATTAGGCATTGACTATGTGTTGAAAGCGTTCTTCAGCAACATGCGTTCGATATGTATGCAACCATACACCACACAAACAGAAAAAGAGATAGTGGCTTATGGTGAAATGATGTCAACCACAATGTTGTCATGCTATATGCAAGTCCCCATGGTGGCAGCATTAGACTATATGCGTATAGATGAGAATGCTGAACCCGATATGGCCGAAATAGCTAAGCGGTTGCAAGAGGCATTAGCAAAATATAATGAAGAAAAAATACTGATTACTCAAGGATTTATTTGCCGTAATAGTCAAGGTATGGTGGATAACCTAAAACGCGGAGGTAGTGATTATAGTGCATCAATAATAGGCGGCCTCTTGGAAGCAGACGAGATACAGATATGGACGGATATAGATGGCATGCACAATAATGACCCACGCTATGTGGATGAAACTCGTCCTGTGCCACAACTATCGTTTGCCGAAGCTGCTGAATTGGCATATTTTGGTGCAAAGATATTGCACCCAACTTGCATATTGCCAGCCAAAATGCACAATGTCCCCGTACGACTATTAAACACAATGGATCCGTCAGCACCGGGTACATTAATAAACAATGATTATAAGAAGGGTAGAATAGAAGCTATTGCTGCAAAAGACGGAATAGCTGTAGTACGGGTGCATAGTGACAGAATGCTGATGGCATACGGCTTTTTGAGCCGAATATTCGCGATATTTGAAAAATATAAAACCAGTATTGATTTGATAACGACATCGGAAGTGGCCGTATCGATGTCAATAGATAATTTGGAACATATTGGCGATATATTGTCTGAATTGAAAGCATTGGGTACTGTATCGTTAGATACTAATTTATCTATAATATCGGTAGTGGGTGATTTGCAATGCAACAACTTAGGTTTCGAGGCAAAGGTAATAGAAGCACTTAAAACTATACCTGTGAGGATGATAAGTTATGGTGGCAGCGATCACAATATATCCATATTAGTGCAAGCCGACGATAAAGTGCGTGCCTTGCAGACATTGCATAAAGCTATATTTGTATGATGACGGGGAATTTCCCGATGGACATATTGGCGAAACGGGAAACGCCATTTTATTATTACGATAGGCAGGTATTAGAGGATACACTGTGGGAAGTGAACATTCAGTCTGCCCGATGGTCGAAAGCGCAGGTTCACTATGCTGTGAAAGCTTGCGCTGCGCCCGAAGTGTTGCAAATGATAGCTGATGCAGGATTGGGAGCAGATTGCGTATCAGGTGGGGAGATAAAAGCCGCAATAGAGGCGGGTATAGCAGCCGATAAAATAGTGTTTGCAGGAGTCGCCAAAGCCGATTGGGAAATTGAATATGCATTGGAGCAGGGGATATTTTGCTTTAATGTAGAGAGTCAAGCCGAAGTGGAAGTAATAGACCAATTAGCCGAACACATGCATACCAAGGCGCACATTTGCTTGCGCATTAATCCTAATATAGATGCACATACGCATGCGAAGATAACCACTGGGATGAAAGAAAATAAATTTGGCATACAATTGTGCGATTTAGAAGAAGCTGTAGAGGATGTGGTAAAGAACAGACCGAATATCGTATTGGAAGGTTTGCATTTCCATATAGGGTCACAAATAACAGATATGAAAGTGTTTGAAGCTCTATGTAAATGCATAAATGAAGTGGTCGTTCGTGCCGAACGGATAGTACCTATGCACCATATTAATGTAGGAGGAGGATTGGGAATATTGTATGAGCACCCTAATCATTTTCCAATACCCGATTTGGCAGGTTATTTTGCTACCTATAAGGAGCATTTAGTCATGCGCGAAAATCAATGTGTTCACTTTGAATTGGGTCGAGCTATCGTAGCCCAATGTGGAAGTTTGATTACTCGAGTGCTATATGTGAAACATGGTGTGGAAAAACAGTTCGCGATAGTAGATGCAGGTATGACCGATTTGATACGTCCTGCATTGTATGGCGCATTTCATAGGGTAGAAAATATCTCCAACCCCAATGCAGATGAACAAACCTATGACATAGTAGGACCTATTTGTGAATCAAGTGATGTATTCGTAGAGGGATATAAATGCGCTACCGTAAAACGCGGGGATATATTGGCTATACGTAGTGCCGGAGCATACGGCGAAGTGATGGCGAGTCAATATAATTTGAGGAGATTGCCGGGACATTTGATGGGGTAAAAGAAAAATGTATGAAGAGCATAGAAAAAACATATCTTTACTTACTTAGGCAAGCAATAGGATTTCCTATTGATAGTGCTCAATGCATTTCTTCGGTTCGTGATGCACAATGCACAATGCACGATGAGGATTTGGATTCGCTAGTGCGTTTGGCACAGATTCAAGGGACTGGACCGCTGGTGTATGATCAACTGCTAAAGACCCTTTCTATAACCTCTTCCCCCGTAAGGCAGGGGAGCATGGAGATAGAGATGAAGCAGATATGCATGCAAAATATGGTAAGGCAGGAGGAGATGAAAGGGGTCATGCAGAAAACATTAGCTGCGTTGGCATTCGGTGGTGTGCATGCGGTTGTATTTAAGGGATTTACATTAGCACAACTATACCCTAATCCAAATTTGCGGCAATGGGGAGATATAGATATATATGTGGGGGACAAAGGTTATCACCAAACGGCTGATATACTGCGTAAGACATGGCCCGAATGTCCGTGCTTTGAGTCGGAAGAAGACTACTTCAAACATTGGAATATCAATGTAGGTCATACGGCAATAGAGGCGCATAGGGTGACGATAGCTATGACGCATCCGATGGATAAACATCTATGGGCACGATTAGAAAATGATGGATTGTGTCATAGTAAGGAAATGACTGTAGATGGACTGAAATTTAATGTACCCGAGGGAATGTTTAATGTGCTATTGGTCTTTATCCATAGTTGGCACCACTATACAGAATCACGGAGTGCGAATATGAAACAGTTGTGCGATTTGGCGTTACTATTACATTCCGTTTCACTACAATCTGCTGATGTGACTATCCAAACTCACACACTACTTGATTACCTGAATAAAAATTTACGCAAATTGCATCTCATGCAGGTTTGGCAGGCGTATGCATACATTATGGTTAGCCATTTAGGATTACCAGCTAACGAGTGTCCGTTATATACACTTAAGGTTGCTAAGCGCGGAGAAACATTGTTGAAACATATACTTGGTTATTCGTGCAAGACAAAAACTAAAACCAAGATGAAAACCAAAAGCAATATCATACTGCGTAAGGTAAATACACTGCATAATAAGATAAATGATTCAATGCAGACATGGGATATTTCGCCTGTTTATTCCATCCATGATATTATCGGTAAGGTATTAGAAGGTCTATCTCGCTTCTTGCGTGGAGAATTTAATCGTAAATGGGAATAATAATTCTTAATTCAAATTATGGCAAATAATCATCGGACATTTAGAAATGTGACACATGGTGTGTGGGTGCGAATATGTGCTATATGCGCAAGACACTTGTTCCCCGCTCAATTGCGTATGCCTTTCTACAAAATGATGGGCATGAAAGTCGGTAAAGGAACAAAAATTGCGGCTACTGTAGATGTAGACCAATCTGCGCCAGAACTCATCACTATAGGCAAGAATGTATGGGTAACACGCGGAGTGATGCTACTATGTCACCAGCGTAATCTATCTCAATATGAGGTTGGCAAGCCTGTGATGGATTGTGAGTTGATATACAAACCTATTGTAATAAAAGATGGTGCACACATCGGTATTGGTAGCATCATTATGCCTGGGGTGACAATAGGGGAAGGTGCAATTATTGGAGCAGGAAGCGTGGTAACACGCGATATACCGCCATATTGTGTGGCAGTAGGCGCACCGGCTAAAGTGATTAAATCATTTGTAAAAGAAGATAATGTATGAAAAATGGAAAGTTGAGAATTTGGATTGATGTGACTAATTCGCCACATGTGAATGTGTTAATGCCAATCTATAAGCATTTGCAAGCACAAGGACATGAACTGATTATCACGGCACGGGATTTCTCCGAAACGATACCAATGCTGCGACAGAATGGAATAGAACCAATCGTAATAGGTAATCATAAAGGAAAGAGCCGTCTAAAGAAAATAGGTGGACTGGTGGGACGCTATGTAAATTTATTAAGACAAGTACCTAAATTCGATTTGGCTTTTTCGTTAGGGGGAAGTTATACATCAGTTATCGCTTGGTTGCGTCATAAACCATCTATTACCTTTTCTGATAACGACTTCACGACGCATAAGTTCGTGACATATATGTTCAGTTCACACTTTATCTTCCCTGCATACCTGCATTATCAAGCAGCACAAAAGAAATTCAATATAAAGGACGAACAGATACATACTTTTGATGGCTTTAAGGAAGATATCTATATCGCAGATTATACCGTAGATGAACATTTTTTGGATCAATTGCCATTTAAGGAATTCATTACTATTCGTCCTGAAAATCTTAAAGCCGCGTATGTTCCCAAAGATGCCGTGACAATTGTTCCACAATTATTTGAGGCATTCAAAGACCATAATATATTGTTCTTGCCTCGTTACGAGGAGGAAAAGAAAATGGCAGAAGGATATCAAAATATTTGGTATCCTGAAAAACCGCTAAAGGGTTTGGATGTATGTTACTATACTAAAGCCATGTTGACAGGTGCAGGCACATTCGCTCGCGAAGCTGCTTTATTGGGTGTTCCTGCTGTCAGTTTCTTTCCCCGTAACGAGTTCTTGGCTGTAGATGTGGTGCTCCAAGAACAAGGGAAAGAATTCAAAAGTCGTAGTGCCGAAGAGATTCGCAAATATGTTCTAACCGCTCAGCGTGGTCAATCTTCACAAGAACGAAGCAAGAAAGTATTGCAAGAGGTTCTCTCAATATTTGATGACATTATTGCGCAAGTAAATAAATAATTCAATATGTTAATTACTCTTATTGCAGGGGCAAGACCCAATTTTATGAAAATTGCACCGCTAATACATGCTATACAAAAAGCAGAGGCGGAGGGAAAAAATATACACTACCGATTGGTACACACAGGGCAACACTATGACAAAAATATGTCTGATACCTTTTTCGAGGAATTAGATATACCTATGCCGGATGTCAATCTCGGTTGTGGCGGTGGTACACAAGCAGAACAAACTGCCCATGTTATGGTGGAGTTTGAAAAAGACCTTATCGCCCATCCGACAGATGTTGTACTTGTGGTCGGCGATGTTACCTCTACAATGGCTTGCTCTATTGTTGCCAAAAAACTCAACACAAAGGTAGCACATGTGGAAGCCGGCATACGGTCGTGGGATCTAACTATGCCCGAAGAGATAAATCGTATGGTCACAGACTCTTTAGCAGATTATATGTTTACCACCAGCAATGTGGCTGACCGCAATTTAAACAGACAAGGGGCAATATTGGTGCATAATGCGCAATGCACAATGCACGATGAAAAACTGGAAGAGGATAGATATGCCTACGAGCGGTGTCCACAGAGAGTGTGGAGAGTCGGCAATGTGATGATAGATACATTGCTGAAGAATCGTCCTCGATTCCGCAAGCCCAAAGTGTATGACGAGTTAGGTTTGATTGATAAACAGTATATCGTAATGACAATGCACCGTCCCGCCAATGTGGATGAAGAGAGTCATTTAAAGGCACTAATGGAGCAAATAATTACCAATGTATATGGATTGCCCATTATATTTCCAATCCATCCTCGTACGGCAAAGATATTTTATAATTTATGGGGCGATGAAGAGCAACTAAAGCAGTTATTCCCTAATTTGCATATTGTAGAGCCGTTGGGGTATTTGGAATTTAACTATCTGGTAGAACGCGCCAAAGCGGTAGTAACCGATAGTGGAGGAATCACAGAAGAAACAACCGTAATGGGAGTGCCATGTATCACTCTGCGTGATAATACAGAGCGCCCTGAGACTTGTACGGTAGGTACAAACGAATTGATAGGAACTCGTCCTGAAGCAATCAAACCTGCTTTGGATAAATTGTTTGCCGGAGAATGGAAAAAAGGCGGTATTCCAGAACTGTGGGACGGACATGCCGCAGAACGAATAGTGGATATATTCGTAGCGGCGATTCATTGAGAATAAATGACTAATTGGTTTCAAACAGAGCAGGCGAAGCGGCTATATGGCAGTTATTTGTATGCCGAGCAGGGCTCGGCGTGCTCGTGTTTGGCTATGATACAAGGTTGGGGCGTGACCAAGCGCGCCATTATTCACGGCGGTCCGAATATTAGCGAGAGTGGAAGTCGAGAGGATGCGGTGTGTGATGTAATGTGCCGCATGCGCGAGGAAGCACGGAAAAACCGTTGTGTATATGCAGAGGTTAGATGTTATGACGACTATAGTGCCTATCGTTCGGTTTTTGAGCGAGCAGGGTGGGTCCATCAACCTCATTATGATATTATATTAGACCCGTCTCAACCTACGCCGGATGCCAAAATGCGTCAGATACGCGCCGCCTTGGCGGAAGGTAACAGTTGGCGCGAAGCACAAAACGAAGACGATGTTCGGGCTTTTTATGCATGTCTTCGCCATTTATATCACACGAAAGTACATCGTCCTATACCGAGCGAACAATTCTTTATAGATGCATGGAAAGCAGGAATAACCGTGCTAATTAGCGAAGACAGCCATTATATAACAGGAGGGGTGTTTATGCCCATCCATAATAAAGTGGCGTACGAGTGGTATATTTGCGGACAAATGATGAGCACTTGGGCGATGATAGAGTATTGCCGTGAGCATGGCATAGAGCGGATAGATATGATGGGTGCAGGAGAACCGAATGTGCCGTATGGCGTGCGTGATTTCAAACTGCAAATGGGCGGCGAACTGAAAGAGTGGGGCAGATATATTTGCGTACTCAAACCATTTTGGTATAAGTTGGGAACTTTGTTGATAAAGTGATGGAAATACTGACGGATGCATTACATAGGATAGCGTATGCGACGGATGCTTCGGCATATAGAGAGATGCCGACAGGAGTGGCATATCCTCGAAACGAAGAGGATATGAAATGGCTCCTGTCTGAAGCCAAACGCCGTCATACCTGTCTCATCCCCCGTGCCGGAGGAACAAGCATAGCCGGACAAGTGGTGGGAAACGGCATTATGGCGGATGTCAGCCGGTATATGAATCATATCCTGGAAATCAACGCCGAACAACAATGGGTACGCGTACAACCCGGTGTGGTGCGTGACGAATTGAATATTGCCTTGCGTCCATACGGGCTGTTCTTCAGTCCGGAGACAAGTACCAGCAATCGCTGTTGTATAGGCGGTATGGTGGGCAACAACTCCTGCGGTACACACAGTTTGGTTTATGGCAGTACACGCCACCATGTAATCGGGCTGAAAGGATTGTTGAGCGACGGCACTACATTCGAAATTCAGAATTATGAATTAAGAATGAAGAGTGAATTAGGAGAGCGCATTGTCAAACAGTTGAAGGAATGGAAGGCGGATGAGAAGGTGCAAGAGTTATTGCGGGAGAATTTTCCTGACACAAGTTTGAAACGGAGAAGTTGCGGGTATGCGTTGGATGAGGCACTATCGGCGAAAGACGAGGTGGATTTGTGCAAATTGATAGTTGGAAGTGAGGGAACTTTGTGTCTGATAACGGAAATTACGCTCAGTTTGGACCCGTTGCCGCCTGCGCATAAAATGGTGGTATGCGAGATGCTGGACGACCTGAACGAAGCATGGGATGCCAATTTATACGCCTTACAACAAAAGCCGGTTGCCGTAGAACTGATAGACGGCAAGATATTGGAACTTGCCAAAGGTAATCTGTCGGCGGAGAAGAACATGGAGGTGTTAGGACTGGACAAGGAACATCTGCCGGCAGGAATATTGGTTAGCGAATTTTGGGCAGAAACGATAGACGAACTGCAACAAAAAGCAGCAGAATATATAAATAACAGTTCTGCAACGGTTCGGTTCGCCGTCGGTTCGCCGTCGGTCCGCCGTCGGCAAGATACCGTTCGACCGTCGGTCGACTGTCGGTCGACCGTCGGCAAAGACCCTATACAACCCCCTATCAAAATTCTATTTGATACTGATGTAGAAAAGGTGTGGAATTTGCGCAAAGCAGGGTTGGGCGTTTTGACCGGTTCCGAAGGTGATGCGAAGCCGGTTGGAGTAATCGAAGATACGGCAGTCGCCCCCGAGCGATTGGGCGCATACATGGCAGATTTTGAGCAGATGATGCACGAATTGGGACTGGACTGCGTGTATTACGGACATATTTCTACAGGTGAGTTGCATTTGCGTCCCATCTTAAATCTAAAGAACGCAGACGACAGGAAGAAGTTTCGTCAGGTGGCGGAAGAAACCGCCAAACTGGTAAAAAAACACCATGGCAGTTTGAGCGGCGAGCATGGAGACGGCAGATTGAGAGGCGAGTTTATCCCTCTGATGTACGGCGAAGAGGTGTATGAGATGTTCCGTCAACTAAAAAAGACATGGGACCCGGACGGTTTGCTCAATATGGGCAAGATAGTAGATACGCCTCCTATGGACGAGTATTTGCGGTATGGCATTGGTGCGAGTGAAGGGAAGGTGGCGTCCGACTTGTTACGCCGAATAGAACGCTGTAACGGGGCAGGGGACTGTCGCAAGAGCAACCTGATAGGCGGTACGATGTGTCCGGCATACAAGGTAAGCGGCGACGAACTGTGGACCACGCGTGCGCGTGCCAATGTGCTGCGTGAGAAACTGACCCGTGACCCCAAGGGAGTGACAAGCGAAGAAGTGGCAGAGGTGTTGGACAGTTGCCTGGCATGCAAAGGTTGCCGTAGCGAATGCCCAAGTAATGTGGATATGACCCGTCTGCGCAGCGAAATACTGCAACTGAAATATGACCGGGACGGGACACCTTTGCGCAGTTGGATGGTAGCACGAATGGCGATGGTGGAACAGTTGGGCAGTATAGTTCCGAATATTTATAATTGGTTCGCGCGTACACAATGGACTGCCAAGATAATCAAACGAATTGTAAGGTTCTCCGTTCACAGGCAAATACCTACGCTCAGCCGGCACTCGATGCGTTGGCTGGTAGCACACAGCATACATAAAACGACGGAACAGACGAAAGGCAAAATCTACCTTTTTGCAGACGAGTTTACGAATTATCAGGAAGCCGAATTGGGACTGAAATTTGCCCAATTGGCGAGTGCCTTGGGGTATGAAGTAGAGATACCAAAACATGTAGAGTCGGGTAGGGCTGCCATCTCAAAAGGATGCTTGCATTTAGCGGCTAAATATGCCAAGAAAAATGTGCAACTGTTGGCTGACATCATATCCGACGAGACACCCATGGTAGGTATCGAACCGTCGTGTATATTGAGTTTTAGGGACGAATATCCACATTTGGTGCACGATGGCGCTTTACGATTGAAGAGCGAAAAATTGGCGAAGAACAGTTTGCTGTATGACGAGTGGATAATGCGTGAAGTGAAAAAAAGGAACATTTCGGCAACAGATTTTGCAGAATTGAAAGATACGGATATATGGCTGCATGGTCATTGTCATCAAAAAGCATTGGTCGGCGTAGAACAAACCGCCGAATGCCTGCGATTGACGGGCGCCAATGTGCATGTTATTCCCAGCGGCTGTTGCGGTATGGCCGGCAGTTTCGGTTATGAAAAAGAGCATTACGAGACCAGTATGGCGATAGGCGAAATGGTGCTGTTCCCGGCAGTACGAAAAGCCGTATCGGCTGACGACAAATCCCCGAATCACACTATCGTTTGCGCCCCCGGAACCAGTTGCCGTCAGCAGATTTTAGACGGCACGGGAGTGAGGGCAATTCACCCAATTGAAGTGCTGTTGGCTTGCAAAAAATAAACCACTTCAAAAAAATTTGCATATTTCAAAAATTTTTTGTACCTTTGCACCCTCATTTAAGCAGGACAAAGTATGGAAATATCCCAACGGGCACAAAACATGCCCCAATCTCCTATCCGCAAGTTGGCAAAGTATGCCGATGCCGCCAAATTAAACGGCACGAAGGTTTATCATCTGAATATCGGTCAGCCGGATATAGCCACCCCCAAGTGCGCTCTGGAAGCCGTGCAACATTTTACACCGGCGGTATTGGACTATTCGCCTTCGCAAGGTCTGAAATCGTTGCGCACAAAGATGGTGAGTTATTACGCCAATTACGGCATAGACCTCAGTCCTGACGAGATTATTATCACTTGCGGCGGCTCAGAAGCCATCATGTTCGCCTATATGGCATGTCTTAATCCCGGTGACGAGATAATCGTGACCGACCCCAGTTATGCCAACTATATGGCATTTGCCATCAGTTGCGGCGCCGTGGTGAAAAGTGTGAAAACACACATAGAAGACGGATTTAAACTGCCACCCGTAGAGGAATTTGAGAAGCAAATAACCGACAAGACGCGTGCTATATTGATTTGCAACCCCAACAACCCGACCGGTTATCTCTATACCAAACAGGAAATGCGCCAAATACGCGACTTGGTGAAGAAATACAATTTGTATTTATTTTCAGACGAGGTGTATCGCGAGTTTATCTACACCAAGCGCCCATACATATCTGCCTGCCACCTGGAAGGAATAGAGGAAAATGTCATATTGGTTGACAGCGTGAGCAAACGCTACTCGGAATGCGGCATTCGTATCGGCGCGTTGATTACGAAAAACAAACAGGTGAGACAAGCCGTGATGAAGTTCTGTCAAGCGCGTTTGTCCCCTCCATTGTTCGGACAGATAGTGGCAGAGGCATCCTTGTCCACTCCCGAAGAATACATGGAAGAAATGTATGACGAGTACCTGGCTCGCCGCAATTTCCTGATAGACCAACTGAACCAGATACCCGGTGTGTTTGCTCCCACGCCAATGGGCGCGTTTTATGTAATGGTCAAACTGCCAATCGATGATGCAGAGAAATTCTGTACATGGTGTTTGACAGACTTTACATACGAGGGGCAGACGGTAATGATGGCTCCCGGAACCGGTTTCTATACCGATCCTGACGATGGTCGCGACCAGGTGCGCATGGCGTATGTGCTGAAAAAAGAAGAACTCGCCAAAGCCATGATTGTGCTGCGCAAAGCATTGGAAGAGTATCAAACAACCCAAATGGCGCATTGAGAGGGAAAGGTGCAATATGCATGTTAGTCGTTCTGCTGTCAATGACAGCGTACGGTGCCCAAGTGACGGCAACCGTAGAGGCATGGAACAGAGCGACATTGACGGATGCTATTCCCGGCATGCAAGTGCGATTTATGGCATCGTCCCGTAGCAAAGGGCGCATTGGGGCAGGGCAAACGGCGGAATTGGTGGTAGAAGGATTGCCCGAAGGAAAAATGGACAGCGTGGTAGTATGGATGCATTCAAATGCCCAATCAGGCGCTGCCATTGTATCGCTACAGATAGGCGAGACAACAGATACGATAGCGACCGGCAGCATGAAAGACTGGCGCGGGCAAAGCGACTATTCGACAACAGATATTGCTGTGCGTTCGACTATGCAGGAACGGACAATACATAATGGCGATTCGCTAAAGCTGATGATAGAGGGGAGTGTAAATTCGGTGTATCTGACCGGCATGGATATGTACATATCTGCACAAGCATTATTGCCGCATACGATGAAGGTGCATTATATCTCCCAAACAGGGAAAGATAGCACAATCATAATGACTGAGTCACAAGCGGGGGAGGGAATAATCTTACCATCGACGGACGGCATTTATACCGATGCGAATGGCACTTCATGGAGAGGAATAGGTTGGTGCGAGGAGAGTTGGGAAGTGTCAGAAACATCCCCGGCACATTATTGGGAAGCAGGAGACTGGTACGGACCGGAAACGGATGGCGATATGTATATGTTATATACTGACCAATTCCCGTTGGTAATACCACAAACCAAACAGCCCGTGAGCGGAGAATATATGATAGGAGGGTTTTGGTATGATACGACGCGGTTGTGGTGCGGCAAACTTGCCAATAAACATATTCAAGTAATGCCTGCAATCATAGAGACGGAAGATAATAGTTATGTGGCAATAGTCGATTCGGTGGATAGCCGTTGCCGCTATACTATGGAGTTCAGCGCAGACAGTGTCCGTATAGCAGGCGTTGTGCCACCGGGACATGACAAGTGGGCATATCGAATGACAAACAATGGCAGTATGTACCTTTATGCCACATGGGAGCATATCGTACAACCCGATGTACATTTAGACTATTGGCGAGGACAGAGTTTGATACCTTATACGGACATAGATACAGACCTTCCGTCGGTGATGTTAGCCAATGAAAAATGGCAAGAAGACAGAACTTATTGGCTGCTGTTCAAAGTAGATGATGTCCAACAAACGGAAGCACACTATACAACATTCCCTGAGGTAACACCATTGAAAGAGATAAACACTCGCACGGTATCAGTCAGCAAAGTATTGATTAACGGACAATTGAGAATACATGCCAACGGCAAACATTATACTATTTACGGGAATCTATTATGAGGAATAAGATATACTATATCATTTTTGCGCTTATGTTCTATCCCGTGACCGTGTCGGCATGGGGACCGATGGGGCATCGCGTTATAGCGGAAGTTGCTTATAGTTATATGACGGGAAATGCCATCCGACAAGTAGATGAGCAATTGGGCAAACATGGTATGGTGTATTGGAGTACATGGCCGGATGAAATTAAAAGTAAGGCATCTCTATATCCAACATCTTATGATTGGCATTTTCAAGACCTCCAAGGGGGCTTAAATGACGCTCAACTGATTAGTACCCTTACGCATTACCCTGACCATGGTGGCAATCTGTGGAAGGTTTTAGACTTGCTCTCTGATTCCCTGCAACAGCCGCAGGATACCTACATTATCTTGAACGAGAAAATGTCCTATCACGATGCACTCGTCTTCTTTATTCACCTTCGCGCAGATGCCCTCTGCCCGATGCATGTTGCCCGTGAGGAAGATAAAGGAGGCAATTTAATAGAGATGCAATGGTTCGGACAAGCCACCAATCTGCATACGGTTTGGGATGAGAAACTGATTGAATCACGTGGTTACTCTTACTCCGAATATGCACAAATGTTGGTGGACAAATATGATAAACTAACACCTCTTATGCTCTCCCAATCCCGCGAAGATGATCTGATAAAAGTGTATGCCATCACGCAAGCCATATACGATTATCAGGAAAAAGGCGACACGAACACCTATCATTATATATGGACTTGGAGCGATCTTTGTGACTGGCTTCTCTATACCTCAGGATTGCGTATTGCACAATATCTTAACACTTTATATCGATAATCTATGGATTTTACTCGGAAAAAATATCGTGAATTATTGACGGCATTGGTGAAAAGCGGCGTTGCGTTCAGTCTGCGTCACGATGTGGATAAACGCCCAAGACACAGTTTGGCATTGGCACAAATAGAGCACGAAATGGGCATTTCGGCAATTTATTATTTCCGTTGTGTAGATTGTTCGAATGACCCTGAAGTCATCCGTCAGATAGTGGCATTGGGGCATGAGATAGGATATCACTATGAGGACATGAGTATTTGTCAAGGTGATACGGAGAACGCCATTGCGCACTTTACAAAATGGCTGGCATACTTTAGAGGTTTTTATCCCGTACATCGCATTTGTATGCATGGCGCGCCGACCAGCCAATACGACGGTAAAGATTTATGGAAAAAATACGACTATCACGACTATGGAGTGGACTACGAGCCGTATTTTGACGAAGATTATACGCATACATTGTATTTAACAGATACTGGTCGCAGATGGGACGGATATAAAGTTTCAGTAAGAGACAAAGTAGCTCAACAGGATGAATGGAACCGCTTAGGACTGACTTTTCATACTACGGACGATATTATTCGTTGGCTAAATAACGGTCATGAAATGGCACATCTATCTGCAATCCTAATCACCACTCACCCCCAACGGTGGACGGATAAAATGACCGAATGGCTGACGGAGTGGGGAACACAGAATTTGAAAAACATCATTAAACGCGTGTTGATATGGGTAAGAAAATAGTTAATGATATCCTTTTGTGGATTGTGATAACCCTGTTGTATCTGCTATGGCGACTGATGACAGCCAAAGAGGTGGTAATGGGTTATATTCCTGTTTTTGTATATCAAATGGTAGCATGGGTACTATTAGGAATTATTACTCAAAAGTATCGTCACACCTACCGTGAACAATGGTATTGGCAGGAAATGTTGAGCATGTTGGCAAGTGGCGCCATCGTATTGGTAGCAACTTGGTATGTGTTGCCTTTAATGGGAAGTCCTGTATCTCGCACAGTAGTGATGTGGGTACCCGGTTTGGTGGTAATATGTGATGCGATTATTATCCTGTGCAAACACTATTGGAAATTTGCCACCAATATGACCGTTCCTCCTGTGCAAGCGGCAGAACGAGTAAATGCTGTATGTAAACATTCACACGAACAACGCTCAGAGGGGTCATTGGAAACGATTCACCAATCCGTGCTGTCGCTGACTACCGAAGAAGACTACCAAATGCTACTTGCCAAGGCGAATTTGGCAGATAGATTGACCAAGGTCGTTGCCAGCGTGGATCGGTTTGCTTTCTTGCAAATACCTGATTATCAGTATGAGACATTGGTTGATTTGACATTGTTGAACAATGCCAAAGGTATCAACAAGCGTTTTTGTATCGTTAACCAAAAACTGCCGGACAATGGACACTATGTATGTTGCTATCGTCCACAGGAATATATCAAAAAGAAAATTCTCGCTTCCCATCCCAAAGGAATCAATTATATCGTGTATGGTGCTTGGTTTGTTTACCGGCGCGTCATCCCGCGGATGATTTTGACCTCACGATTGCACTATGATTTGACCAACGGGCGTAATCGCACGCTGAGCAAGACTGAAGTATTAGGGCGATTGTACTATTGCGGGTTTGAAGTGGAAGATATTGTGCCGATGGGGCATATTGAATACATCTTTGCCAAACGCAAGCAACAACCGTGCGAACAGGAAAATATCAAGGTTTACGGACCGCTAATCAAATTGCCTCGTGTATCCAAAAATCAAGAAATACGGTATTTCTATAAGTTCCGCACAATGCATCCGTATTCAGAATACATTCAACAATATGTGTTTGATCGCCGAGGAGGTATGAATATTGCCGACAAGAGTGAAGATGATTTTCGCATTACAGGGTGGGGACGCATATTGCGCAAGTATTGGATGGACGAACTGCCGATGCTGATAAACTGGTTGAAACGCGACTGCAAATTGGTGGGAGTACGCCCCATTTCCCGCGCAATGTTTGACCAGTATCCTCCTGAATTACAAGCCAAACGCACACGCTGCAAACCCGGATTGATTCCGCCGTTCTATGTGGATCATCCCAATACTTTTGAGGAACTCTATGCCAGCGAAAATAAATATTTGGATGCTTATTTCCAACGTCCGCTATGGACGGATGTGCGCTATTTTTTCTTAACTATGCGTTCTATTTTGTTCCGAAAAATGCATTCTGCATAGAGAAAAAAGTATAAAGCCGTGCAGAAATTTGCAAATGTCAAAAAAAAATTGTATCTTTGCACACAAATTGGGATATATACGAATTAAGGAGAATATGGAAAAATTAAATTTTGCTTTGATAGGAGCCGCAGGATATATAGCTCCTCGTCATATTAAAGCCATAGCCGATACCGGCAATAACCTGATGGTTGCCTACGACAAGTTTGACAGTGTAGGTAGATTGGACAGTAGTTTCCCCGATTGTTCTTTCTTTACGGAAAATGAACAGTTTGATCGCTTCTGCAGTAAACAGCAACGCACCAATGATCCGCTCAGTTGGATGTCGATTTGCACACCAAACTACACTCATGACGCTTTTATTCGCTATGGTTTGCGCTTGGGATGCAATGTGATTTGTGAGAAACCGTTGGTACTCAACCCGTACAACATAGACAATCTGGTAGAGTTGGAAAAGGAAACGGGGCATCAGGCATACACTATTCTGCAATTGCGTTTGCATGAGGCAATTGCCAATTTGAAAAAGAAAGTGGAGAATGGTCCTAAAGACAAGATTTATGATGTAGATTTGACTTATATCACTTCTCGTGGCAAGTGGTATTACAGCAGTTGGAAAGGCGATGTGCACAAGTCAGGTGGCGTAGCAACCAATATCGGTGTGCATTTCTATGATATGTTGCAATGGATTTTTGGTCCTGTGCAGAAGAATATCGTTCATGTAATGAGTTTTGACCGCGTAGCCGGATACTTGGAACTCAAGCAGGCGCGTGTTCGTTATTTCTTAAGTATCAATGCCGAATGTTTGCCTGCCAATGCTGTGCAGGGTGAGAAAAAGACTTATCGCACATTGAATATAGACGGTGAGGAGTTTGAGTTCTCAGCCGGTTTTACGGAGTTACATACGGAGAGTTACAAACGCATATTGGTGGGTAATGGTTTCCGTATTAGTGAAGCGCGTCCGTGCATAGAAATAGTAAGTAATATTCGCCACGCAGAGCCGATAGGACTGGTAGGTGATTATCATCCGTTGGCTAAGTTGCCGTTGGCTAAGCACCCGTTCGGTTGGGACGAAAAACGATAAGGAACTAAATTTGAAATTCCTAAGAATGAAAAAATATCTACTCATATTGTTGAGCATTGTGTTGGTTGGCTTGTCATCGTGTGTGACCAGCAAGAAAATAAACTTGTTCCAAGAGTCAGGTAAACACAATATCCCCGAATATGCTGATACATTGTCGTACGAGGACTACCTGTTGCGAACAGGGGATCGAATATATGTACGCGTATATTCGGTGGATGAAAATGTAATGAAGTTGTTTAATGCTTCCGGCGCAAATAGTGGTGGTGGTAATAATGGTTCTTACTTGCGTAATAGTATTAATACAACTAATGGTGGTTCGTATGACCTCTATACATATCTGGTAATGGATGACGGATGCATCGAATTCCCGCTGATTGGTAAACTGCCGGTGCGAGGACTAAACACGCACGAAATGAAATTAGCATTGGAAAAAGAACTGAGCAGTTATATCAAGTCGTATGGAGATTATCAAATGGTAAGTTGTGAGGTGAATGTGGTGCAACGCTCATTTAGTGTGATTTCACAAAAAGGCACAGGTAACTATCCGATTCGTAAAGAAAAACTGACTATTTATGAAGCGATTGCTCAAGCAGGTGATTTGGGAGATTGGAGTGACCGGAGCAAAGTGAAGATTATTCGCGAAATAGAAGGACAAACCAAGGTAATATCGTTTGATATACGATCCAAGGATATTATTCATTCTGAGTACTACTATATCGAACCCAATGATGTGATTTATGTGCAGCAACTGCGCGGTAAAGCCATGGGAGTTAGCAATGCGGCAACTACCTTGTCTATCGTATCGTCAACTTTGGCGTTCGGCGGATTTGTGTACGGATTGGTGGTACGAATAATGAATGCTGTAAAATCACAACAACAATCTGATGACGGCAAATGAAAATCGCTATGAGAAATAGGAGTCTATTACTGAGTCTCATTGCGATAGCAATGATGCTCGCGGGGTGTTACCCACATCGTGAGATAGGTTTGTTGCAAGAGCGCAAGAACTTGCCCGTATATGATAGTGTGGCATACCAGCCCTATCGTTTGCAAGTCAATGACGAGATTATCTATCGTGTATTCACGATGGATGAGACTATAGCCAAAACGCTTTTGCGCAATAACAATAATAGCAGTAGTGGTCAGTATGCCTATTCTTATCGTATCTATGCAGATGGTACGGTGGATTTGCCGTTTATGGAACCCATTCATTTAGCAGGGCTTACAGAGCATGAGGCACAAGATACCTTGCGTAAATATATACGCGAACTGATACCTGATGCAGATGTAAAATTGGCTATGTATAACAAGCAATTTACTATTTTAGGTGATGCCAGTTCGGGTGTAAGATATGTATATAAAGACCGTATGACTATCTTTCAGGCGCTGGCAATGACCGGAGATTTTAGATTATCCGGTGATCGTCGGCATGTTCGCATTATTCGTCCGCACGGTAATGATGCACCGGAAATACTGGAATTTGATATTCGTACCAAATCCATCATTGATAGTCAATACTACTATATTTATCCTAACGACTTGATTTATGTTAGTCGTGAGTCGTCCAGCTTCTTTAAGCAGACCACTTATGGCAGTTTCTTGGCAATCATCATGAGTAGTGTCAGTTTGCTGATAACCGTATTAAATTATATTCCTAATGTTGGATTTTAAACACATTAAATAGATATGGCACAAGAGGAAAATCCGTACAACAACCCGTACAACAACCCGTACAATAGTCCTTATAATAGTCCCTATAATTCGCCTTACGCGTCTCCCTATGCATCACCATACGCTAGTCCGTATGCCAATCCGTATGCTTCGCCCAATGGAGGACCACAACCTCAGCAAGATGATGACGAGGGTATTGACTTTAATGTCATGGAATGGGTCATGCGTGTGTTGCACTATTGGTATTTGTTCTTAATCGCAGGGGTCATCGCTTTTGGTTTGGCATATTTAAAGAACAAGCGTTGGATACCCAAATACATGTCGTCCGGTACGATTATTATTAAACAAGCCAGTCCTTATGGTTCAATAGGAGGAGGTACATTGATGCATGGTTTTGGCATTGATGCCGGTTATACCAATGTCAAAAACCAGCAGATTATGTTGGGATCATACGACATGATGACTCGCGTAGTGGATAGTTTGCCGTTCCTGACTGTAGAATATTTCTCGCAAGGGCGTTTTAAAACACGCAATATCTATCGTCAGACCCCCATATTGGTGGAATATGAAAATGTGAGCAATGTGGCATACAATATCATGTTCCGCTGTTCGTTCCAAAAAGACGGGCAACTGCTGATTGAATCGTCTGATGAGGAAATCCCCTTTAAGACAACTGCTCACTATGGCGAAAAAATATCCAATGAGATGTTTACCGCCACTATATGGCCTACCGAAAACATGGATATGCTGCGTAGCGGACATATCTATTTCCGTTTCCGTACTAAAGCCAGTTTGGTGGACGAATTCCTGAGTACTATGACATTGAAGTTTCTTACGGAGGGAAGTACGGTACTTCGCTTGAGTTTAACGAGTGAAACACCCGAACGCGACTGTGAGATTATAGATAAAGTAATGGAAATCTATTTACTGCAAAACCTGGAGCGTAAGAACCAGGTGGCAGAGAACTCCATCAAGTTCATTAACGAGCAGTTGGATCAACTGCGTGGGCAATTGCATGTGAGTGAGGGTGCTATTACGGATTTCCGTCAGAAGAACAAATTTGTAGATGTAAATTCGTATGCCGGTACATTGATGGGCAAAATCAATGGCTTTGACCAAGCCAATATGGCATTGCGACTAAAAGAAACCTATTTGGATTATTTGGACAAATACCTCAAGGAGCAAATTGAACAAGGGGCAGTAGTGGCTCCTGCTTCATTGGGATTGACCGAACCGATGTTGACACAATTTGTAAACCAACTCAATACCTTGCAATTGCAACGAAGCGAATTGAGTGAAAAGAATGTGTATTATGCCAAATATACCAACGATATAGAGCATGTTAAGGATGGACTGAAGGAAGTCATCAAGACTATGCGCGCTTCGTTGGAAATAGAGAAGCGTGACTTGCGGGAACGGTACAAAGATGTTGAGGAAGATATGCAGAAATTACCGGAGAAGGAATTGGAGATGGTAAGCATCGAGCGTAACTATCGTATTGACGATAACTACTACACTTTCTTCTTGCAGAAACGCGCTGAAGCCGAAATTCAAAAAGCCGGTAATACGCCGGATAACGATATACTGGACCGTGCCCGTCGCTCGATTTGTGTTAACTCAAAAGCCAAATCGAAGACCATGTCCACCTATTTAATTGTGGGTCTGCTGATTCCGCTTGTGCTGATTGTTGTCAGTGAGTTGTTGAATGACAAGGTGCGTACTCCGAAGGAAGCCGCTAAAATCAGTAAGTTCAGTCTGGTTGGATCTTTGCGCCACTCACGCATGCAGAACCCGATTTTGGTAAAGTCTAATCCTCGAAGCAGGTATGCAGAGTCTTTGCGCGCAATGCGTACACGCATAGAATTTATTGTGCAGAAGAAAGATAAAATTACTCTATGCGTGACTTCAACGGAATCAGGTGATGGTAAAACATTCTTGTGTACCAACTTGGCTGCTATGTATGCCATGACCGGCAAGAAAACCATTTTGGTGGACTTGGATATTCGTAAACCGAACATCCACGAGAAGTTGGGTATAGATAATGGCTTGGGTGTAACCAACTATTTGATAGGCGATTGCTCGTTAGAGGACATTATTATTACTGATGCACCATTTGACTTTGATATCATGCGTGCCGGTACAATTCCTCCCAATCCGGGTGAGTTGATTCACTCAGATACATTGGCGCAAATGATTGCAACATTAAAAGAGCGCTACGATTTCATTATTATGGATACATCTCCTATCGGTCAGGTAACCGATGCATATAGTTTGATTGAGCATGCAGATACTACACTCTTCGTAATTCGTTGTCTGCAAACGAGTAAAGCTATGTGTCGCCAAACCTTGGAACAATTATATATCGATCATAGCAATCAAGTTCATACTGTATTGTCGGATATTCCTACAGAGGGTTACCATGGTGGTTACAACTATACTTACGCTTATGGTTATGGTAGCAAGTATGGTTATGGAGGATATGGCTCCGGCAAGTATGGATATGGCAGTTATGGTTATGGTTACGGTTATGGTTATGGCAATGATTATGGACATCATCACCACCGTTCACGCATCGGACATTATGCCGACCGCTTGTTTGGTACGGATACCAACAACAAGAAAACTCAGCACAATTACTATATAGAAGACGAATAGTAAACGGCTACTAAACGGTCATATCGATCGTTTGTGCCATGAAAATAGACATACACCGTATAGGTGTTTTCGGTCTGCCAATGTGAACCTTCGGTCATCAGTAATGAACCCGAAGGTTCGCTTTTCTTTTTCAACAGATAAATATAATCATAACCTCCCTGCTTGAGCAAAGCATTCATATAATAGCATTGGTAATCATTGTCATAAAGCATACGGTTCAGTCTGGGAGCCATTTGATTATAAAAAATATCTCCACCAATATAAATAGAGCCGTCAAAAATAGGCGTAGTCGAGGGTAGGGTAAAATGCACATACATATACTCTGCCTCGGTATCTATATCATTACAACGCTCTGCGTTGATGACCATCATACCATTATGGTCATATTCATGCATATAATTGGTACCACAACGACCTGCATCAGGATTGAGTGTACCCCGTATTGGATCTGCCATAAGAAAAGCATGATAATCGGTGCCATCGTAACGAATACGGTCCACATTATATCCTGCGAAGTAGGTTGACCAAATATCCATGTGACGATATTCGTTTCCTCCTTCAAATACCAATGCTGAATGATCTATCCATTTGAGATGATTGGTCTCAATATAAGTTGGATGTGGGTTAAATACTTGATTGTCAAGCCGACCATTTTGACGGACTAATAGTGTGAGTTCGTCGGGAGAAACCATATTAAGACCTGTGGTATTCACATCTACATTGATTTGTTGATACCTACCTGAAATTTCGCGTGTAGTGTGTGGTGTAACGGTGGCAAGAACGGTAGCAACTGATTCTGTCACTTCAAATACGACCTCGGCTGCAACTGCTTCTTCGCCAATGGACGCATCATAGATAGTAAGTAAATAATTACCACTAATACTGAGTCGCATATCTTCATTAGGGAAACTAAAAGTATAATGGGTATAATTGACGGCAGTATTGATCGAGGTGGCATAATCTGTTATATCACAACGCGTAAAACCGTTGACATACTCAAATGAACTTAAATCGTCCGGCTCATATTGAGCGTTTAGGTGGGTTACGGTATAGGCGTATTGGTGTATATCATGGCTCATCTCGTCAAAACTGATTTCCAATGTATTATCGGGGTCAGTTCCGTCTATTTCGCTGCCCGTCAATGTCAAGTACGGGCGTACCGGATCAGAGTGCTTATTCTCCATTGCTTCACGCGCATAGCGAACACGCAGAGTTCGTATATTGTGCATTACGGGATGCGTGGAGTGGGGGGCTGCTATCATCGGGAACGATAGGATGGAAATAAATAGTAAAACGATAGTTTTATGCATAGACGGACCTGTTAGAATGAATTTTGACTACAAAAATACAAAAATTATTCCTTATGTGCAATTTTTTTGCTGAAAAATTTGCCTAATTCAAAAAAAAGCAGTATCTTTGCACGATTTTTCGAGAGAGAAATCAATATGGTGGTCTTAGCTCAGTTGGTAGAGCATCGGATTGTGGTTCCGAGTGTCGTGGGTTCGAGCCCCACATTCCACCCTCAGCGACTTTCGATATTCGGCTCTCGACGCTCGGCTGTTTCGCCACTTTGGCTCAGAGGTAGAGCAACGCATTCGTAATGCGTGGGTCC
>JAKSNM010000012.1 GCA_024399785.1 Paludibacteraceae bacterium | reverse complement strand
CAAATACTCCATGAACCTGGCACCTACTTTGATAGTGCATATAGCGCAATCGGTTGCGATAGTATCTACCAACTCTCACTTTTCTTGGCAGACACGTTCAGCCTGACAGAACATGTTATAGTCTGTGAAGAAGACCTGCCCTATCGTTGGCACGGACAGGACCTGATGGAAACTGGATTCTACTCAGATAGGCGCACCTCCATACACAATGCTGACTCATCCTATTATCTCCACCTCACTGTGGCACCTAAATACGAATTCGTTCAAAACGCCACTATATGCCATGGCGGATCGCTTTCGTTCTTCGGGCGCACCATTACACAGCCAGGTGAATATCGAGATACACTCTTGTCAAACTACGGATGCGATAGTGTATTGATACTGCGAGTCAATTGGTCTGCGGAGAAATTCACTGAGCAAAACATCCAACTATGCTACGGACAAACCTACACCATCAATGGGAACACCTATTCCAAGAGTGGAATATACAACGATACCGTGCGCACATTGGATGGATGCGATAGCGTGATCAGATATAACATACAAGTGGCTCCACAATACCTCTATTATGAAGCCAAAACAATCAACCCTGGTGCCAATTATATTTGGAAAGGTCACAAAGGCGATATATCACTTACCCAACCTGGGGTATATACAGATAGCCTCGTAGCACAAGACGGCTGCGATAGCGTCTTTATACTTACACTATCTGTTAATTCCTCCCACCTGATTAACGAGGAGAAAGTGGTTTGTCAAAACGACCTACCATATCTTTGGAGAGGCAAATATTTCGACCATAGCGGTACATTCTACGACTCTCTACTTACTCACCAACTGAGCGACAGCGTCTATTGTCTCATCCTGCATGTGCAAGACACTACCATACAAGACCGCAACTACGACTTCTGCTCGGGTGAAGTGGCACATATTGGTGATAAGTCCTATCAAACCAGCACCTATTTCTACGACACCATCTATTCCGAATATGGGTGTCCACAAATCACACGTCACGTGTTGCGTTTCCATCCATCATATCAAATAGAACGTACCGTTCACTTGGATGAAGGAGACTCCTACCTATTCTTTGATTCTCTAATCACCCAACCTGGTGTATATAGGTATAAAGGAAAAACAGTATTTGGATGCGACTCCATCGTAAAACTCACTATTACTTTCTGTGTGCCTAAATCTCCTATTGATGTGCATCTGCGACTTTGCACAGGCGACACCATGCAAGTGGGTGACACCACCATCACGAGTCCTGGCATCTATGAACGCAACTACCCCAGTAAATATGGCTGTGATTCTATTGTACGCTATATCGTGCAAGCGCACAACACCTTCCATTGGACTTCCTACGCCTCTTTCTGTAAGAACGAATCCTATAAATGGGAAGGTCACTTAAACGACACTATTATCACCAAACCTGGTAAATACGAAGAACATCTACGCACTGTAGATGGTTGCGATAGCGTTTATACACTCATACTAAATGCTCTGCCTATATACGTACACGATACGATTATTTATCGATGCAAAGATGAGGTGCCTTACACGCACAATGGCATAATTTGTTACACCGACCAAGAATTTATCGACACCATGCGTTCCACCAATGGTTGTGACAGCATTGCTATCACTCGGTATATTCTCAACGACCACTGCTCTGAATGGGATTATTACACGCGCTGCCAAGGTGACGAACTCATTGTGGACCACCGTACCATAGAGGAAGATGGTGAACACCGTTTCCAAATAGGAGCCGACTCCGTACATCGCTTCAATGTGTTATCTTATCGTGTGTACGACTATGCAGTCAATCTAAATAGCCATTGCGATAGTTTGGTCTATGAAGGAGAAACCTACTATGCACGCGGAGAAGGCAAAGAGACTTTCACTGTAGATCGTTACCTAAAATCCATACATGGTTGCGATAGTATAGAGCATGTTACCATGACCCTCTATCAATCCGCCCAAAACCAACCACAATCTGTGCGTATCTATGATTACGCCTCTGTACTATTTGGCGGACAGCTATACAATAAAACGGGTACATACATACACCCCTATCACACTTCACACGGCTGTGATAGCACCATGGTACTCAATCTAGAAGTAATGCCTACCGACTCATCTGGAGCTAAACAATACCACTACTGCTACGCTTCCACCGACAATCTGAATATATTTGGCAAATTCTACCATCCTGCCAAAGATACCGTTATCTTTGATACAACTGCTATCCCTAACGCAGGTATGTGGATTATTCAAAAAGCCATGGTACGAGTGACCTATCCGTTCACTATCACCTCCCTACAAGTGGACACAGAGGTGTGCTCTAGTCCTATTGTCAATTTCGACATACGGTACCACTACCAAGGGTCGGCACCTGTGCGGTATGAACTCTATTTCCATCCTTCACAACTTAGCACAACGCCTGTATCGCAAAAAGGAAATCTAAACAACGATACATCTATCACTGTTTCTATGTCAGGTGGAGGACTATGTGTACCACCTGGTGAATACCCATACGAGATTCGTTTCTTTGCAGAAGATTGCGATATGTCCAATACCATTATGCAAAGTTCCATCATTGTGCATTATCCTAACTCGATTATGGAAGCCAACTGGACCGATATGATTGCACTCGTTAATGCCGATTACAACGATGGTAGATGGGAATTTATGCCACCTTACAATTGGCAAGTCAAGAATGAGTCTGGATTAGACAAAACCGCACTCATTGCCCCCAATGCCAGCCTGCCTTATCTCTACACTAGTTACCTGGAACCTGGAGATAGGGTGACGGTCTCTATGCTGCGCAAAGGTTACAATAAACCTGTTTCGTCTTGCGAATACATATTCTATCCAGTCGCCAGCAGCAACACGATACCTGTTTTGGTTTATCCTACTGCCGTACGCAAAACAGCTATGCTCACTATTGACGCTTCCACCGATGGACAATATAGTCTCTACAATAACACAGGACAACGAATTGGCTTCGGTACGTTTATCAATGGTAAACAAACCGTCTCTATGCCTGCAGTAGAGGGTGCATATATATTGTATCTACAACCCAAAAATGCCAATACACAACTCAAGAAGATTATCGTATATTAACAATCTATGAAAATCCTACAACACTTCGGCGAATATTGTCTTTTAATGGCACGCGTTTTTCGTAAACCAGATAGTTGGCACATGTTCTTTCGCCAATATGCCAAAGAAGTAGAGAAACAAGGACTACAATCGCTACCCATAGTGGTGATTATCTCCGTATTTATTGGAGCTATTCTTACCATACAAGCTAAAATCAATACAGAGAATCCGCTACTTCCTACCTACACCACGGGTCTGCTCACACGCGAGACCCTGTTATTGGAGTTTTCATCCACTATTCTATGCCTTATTTTGGCAGGAAAAGTGGGATCTAATATTGCCTCTGAGATAGGTACAATGCGTATCACAGAGCAAATAGATGCTATGGAAATTATGGGAGTAAACTCGGCCAACTACCTCATTCTACCCAAGATCATCGCTTTCATCACCATGATGCCATTTTTAGTAATTATATCTATTACCGTGGGCCTCATCGGTGGTTGGGGAGTAGGAGCATTTACCGATGTGATTACCGTGGCAGACTATGTGGTGGGTATTCAATATGCCTTTAATCCTTATTTTATTGTCTATGGACTAATCAAATCCGTTATCTTCGCCTATATCATCACCAGCCTCAGTAGTTATTATGGTTATTTTGCACGTGGTGGGGCGCTCGAAGTCGGTGTAGCTAGTACCAATGCTGTGGTTAATAGCAATATATTAATTCTATTCGGTGATTTACTCTTAACAAAACTACTACTATGATTCAAGTGAAAGATATCGTCAAAAGTTTCGAAGGTAACACCGTGCTCAACCACGTCTCCACGGAGATGCGTGATGGGTGTGTCAATATGATAATTGGACAATCTGGTTCAGGAAAAACAGTGCTAATGAAATCCATGATTGGCCTTCACACCATTGATGCTGGACGTATTGAATACGACGGTCGCAACCTGCCTGATATGAACGAAAACGAGATTCGCGCCCTGCGCCGTGAGGTAGGTATGCTATTTCAAGGCTCAGCACTATTCGACAGCATGAGCGTTATCGAAAATGTGATGTATCCATTGGAAATGTTCTCAGACATGACCCACCAACAAATGGTTGACCGCGCCACATTCTGCCTAGAGCACGTCAACCTGCCAGAGCATGTATTCAACCTTATGCCTAGCGAGATTTCTGGCGGGCAACAAAAACGTGTAGCAATCGCACGAGCCATCGTGCTCAACCCTAAATATCTTTTTTGCGATGAACCCAACTCGGGACTAGACCCAAAAACTTCTCTGGTGATTGACCAACTCATTCATAGCCTCACCCGTGAATTTAATATATGTACCATCATCAACTCACATGATATGAACTCCATTATGGAAATTGGCGACCACATCGTTTTTCTCAAAAATGGTGTACTAGAGTGGGATGGTAGCAAAGACACCATCTTCAACACGGGTAACGAAGCCCTAGATGATTTCGTATTCGCCAGCAACCTCTATAAAAAAGTTAAATTAGCACATCAACAACAATAGTATGAAAAAAATATCCCTTTTCATCATATTATTTCTCACAAGTATCCACCTATATGGCACGCACAACTGCCCTGTGCGCATTGTACCAGGTGACCCTCGTACGCATAAGATGGCAGAACAAATGCTAACTGCCGATAGGCAACGACGCGCTGCACAAGCAGTTGAGGAAACCACCAGTACCCCTGGCATTGGTACGCTCACCCTGCCTCTTCGTGTACCTGTTATATTGGTCAATTTTAGCGACTACACCTTTTCTACCAATCGAGCGCATGCCGATTCCCTATTCAATGCTACTACTACCCTACAAAGCGATTTAGGAGTATATACAGACCATTTCATAGTCTCCCACGGCTCTGTTTCCAGTTATTTCAACGACCAATCCCTAGGGCAATACCACCCTCAATTTGACATTATTGGTCCCATTACCCTAAGCCGCAGCTATACCTATTACGGGCAAGGTAAGGGCACTAGTGCACATGCTGCTGAAATGATCACTGAAGCATGCACCCTCGTAAACGACTCCGTCGATTTTGCACAATACGATGCCGACCAAGACAACTATATCGACCTCGTGTTTGTCTTCTTTGCTGGATTTGGTGAAAACGATAGCGCCTATATCGATCCATCATTTCCCATTGACAAACCCAATCTGATTTGGCCACATTACAACACTGTCAGCAATGGCACTTCCTTCGATGGGAAGAAACTACGCGCATACGAGTGCAGCAACGAATTAGATGGCTTTCTCAGCCATCCCAATTTCCTTGTTCCTGCTGGGTCGGGTGTACTTGTACACGAATACTCACACGGCATAGGGCTACCCGACGTGTATTTGGGTGACACCAAGTTTATGGGCACTTGGGACCTCATGGACTATGGTTGCTACAATGCCGAGACCTATATTCCTGCCCCCTACACAGGCTACGAACGCTGGTTCTGCGGTTGGAGTCAACCCAAAATGATGAATACAGCCAAAAACGACACGCTACGTCCCATTGCTACCAGTGGCGATTTTGGAGTAATTGCTGCTAGTGGAAACGTAAGTGGTCCTCATAATAACAATACGGAATATTGGATTATAGAAAATCACCAACAGATAGTTGGCAGTTGGGACGATTATGCGTTAGGTAATGGACTTATTCTCTACCACATGAAACATCATAGTTATTGGGATAAAAGTGCCAATTATAACAATCTAAATGGCTGTATCTTACTGCCTGCAGATGGACAACTGCGTTATATTACAGAAGAAGGTTTACCTTTTGTCGGCAAACAGGGAGATTGCTATCCATACAACAACCTCGATAGCATTAAAGTAGTTCCTAAATTCCCCATCACAGGCATTAAGCAAGAGGCTAACGGAAACATTACCTTCAAAGTATGTGGTGGTGCACCTGATCCTACTCCTACCCATCTAGATGATCTGGAAAATCTGGAAAATCTAGCACCTACTAAATTCCTTCACAACGGCATCCTTTATATCCGACGTGGCAACAAATTGTATCTAACTACTGGTCATGAAACTCATATCCTATAATGTCAATGGTATTCGTGCTGCCATGGGCAAAGGGCTCATGGATTGGCTCAAAGAAGAGAATCCCGATGTGTTTTGCATCAACGAGTCCAAAGCCCAACCCGAGCAAATCGACACTATCGCTTTTAGCGAACTAGGCTATCATAGTTATATCCATTCTGCCGAGAAAAAAGGCTACTCTGGCGTGTGTATCTTCACAAAACAACGTCCAACCAAAGTGGTAGCTGGTATAGGTAATCCACGCTTCGATTCTGAGGGACGTGTTTTACGTGTTGATATCGGTAGTATAGCGGTAGTAGCAGTATATGTGCCTAGCGGAACAACAGGCGATGTACGGCAAGATTTCAAAATGGATTTTTTGGAAGCGTTCCTGCCGTGGCTCAATCGCCTACGCCAAGAGCGAGAAAATATAATTGTTTGTGGAGACTTCAATATCTGCCACAAACCCATCGACATCAACCACCCTGAACGGCAAATAGGTGTATCTGGATTCTTGCCCGAAGAGCGTGAGTGGATGGACCGATGGCAAACTAGCGGACTGATTGACACCTTCCGTGTGTTTGACCAAAGCGCTGAAAAATACAGTTGGTGGAGTTACCGCGCAGGAGCACGAGCCAACAATGCAGGGTGGCGCATCGACTATTTTTGGGCTAGCGAGTCGCTCCGCAATACCTTACTAGATGCCCGCATTCTCACAGAAGCCGTGCACTCAGACCACTGTCCTGTGATGTTGGAAATTAAGAACAATATATTATAAACAAAATAATGGCTGACACTTTACGTACAGAACACTTAATCAAACGCTATGGTAAACGAACCGTAGTCAACGATGTCTCTATTCACCTCGAGCAAGGTGAAATTGTAGGTTTACTTGGCCCTAATGGAGCAGGGAAAACTACCACTTTCTACATGACAACAGGACTCATTACTGCCAACAATGGAAAGATATTTCTTAACGATGAGGACATCACTTCCTACCCCATGTACCAACGCGCCAAACTCGGTATTGGCTACCTGCCACAAGAAGCAAGCGTATTCCGCAAACTCTCCGTGGAAGATAATATTCGTGCCGTCTTGGAATTAACCAACTTTAGCAAGGAATATCAACAGCAGAAACTAGAACAACTCATCAAAGAATTCAACCTCAACCATGTCCGTCACAACCTAGGTGACCGTCTTAGTGGTGGCGAAAGACGCCGCACAGAGATTGCTCGCTGTTTGGCCATCGAACCTAAGTTTGTTATGCTGGACGAACCTTTTGCTGGTGTCGATCCTATCGCCGTGCAAGAGATACAAGATGTGGTTTGGAGTCTGAAAGATAAAAATATCGGCATTCTCATCACCGACCACAACGTGGACGAGACACTCATGATTACCGACCGAGCCTATCTGCTATTTGAAGGACGCATCCTCTTTCACGGAACACCAGAGGAACTGGCTGCCAACCCCACTGTACGACAGAACTACCTGGGACGTGACTTTGAGTTAAAGAAAAAGTCCAAACCTGTTCCTACCGAGAAAGAGTCCTAACATTGTCCTAACTTGAGTATCAAATATATATTGAATAATTAAAAAATAATACTATAATGAATTTTGCAGAATTAAGCAACGACATCTTCAGTCGTGCCGTGGTAGATTACCACAAAACAGACAACGTGGATGCACCTATCCACAACCCCTACACACAAGGTACTATCGAATATGACCTATATCTAAAAAACTGGATTGATGTGGTGCAATGGCATTTAGAGGACATCATTCGCAACCCAGAAATCGACCCAGTGGAAGCTCTGGCCCTCAAACGTCGTATTGATAAAAGCAACCAAGACCGCACTGATCTTGTAGAACGCATCGACTCCTATTTTTGGGAGAAATATAGTGTAATTAAACCACTCGAAGGAGCATGTATCAATACCGAATCACCTGCCTGGGCTATCGATCGTCTCAGCATTCTGCATGTCAAGATCTACCACATGACCGAACAAGTAGAACGCGTGGACGTTAGTGCCGAGCAACATGATAAATGCTTGCAAAAATTGGCTATTCTCAAAGAGCAATTACACGATATGACATCCTCCATTAGCCAACTTTTAGAGGACTACCAAGCAGGCCGCCGTATCATGAAAGTATATCGTCAGATGAAGATGTACAACGATCCTAATCTCAACCCTGTACTTTACGGAAAGAAGTGAAAAAACTACTCGTTATACGATTTTCAGCACTAGGTGATGTCGCTATGGTTGTACCCGTGTTACGGGCCTTAGCCACAACATATCCCGATTGGGACATCACCATGCTTAGCAAAAAAAACTGCACAAGTCTCTTTCAAGATTTGCCTCCTAACGTGCATTTCTTTAGTGCTGATCTACGAGGAAAACATCGTGGTTTGGCAGGACTAAATCGACTCTTGCACGATTTGCGCTATCGTGAATTTGATGCAGTAGCCGATTTGCACGATGTACTTCGTTCGGCCTATCTGCGGCACCGTTGTCTGTGGCGAGGCAAGCGAGTAGCTCATATCCATAAAGACCGCTACCAAAAATGGCTACTTGTGCGGCATTTCTACCAATACAAGCACCCCCTACAATCCACCATATCGCGTTATAAAGCCGTCTTTGAAGAGTTAGGATTCGAATTATCTAGTGTCTTGCCTAAACATAACATCAACATAACATCATCGACCAAACGCAATATCGGTATCGCACCTTTTGCTGCACATCGTGGGAAAATCTATCCACTCGACAAAATGGAACAAGTGGTCAAGGCCCTTAGTGAAAAAATGGCTGCACGAGGCGAAAAGATATTCCTATTTGGTGCTGGATACAAAGAAAAAGCTATCCTGCAATCTTGGCAAAGCAAATATCCAGGTGTCGAAAGCCTAGTTGGACGATATAGCATGGATGAGGAGATAGCCTTCATGAGCCAACTACGCTTTATGATCACGATGGACTCTGCCAATATGCACCTCGCCTCTCTTGTTGGAACACGCGTATTGAGTATTTGGGGAGCCACCCACCCTTGGGCTGGTTTCCTGGGCTTTGGTCAATCCGAGAATGATTGTATCCAACTGTCTATTCCTTGCCGACCTTGCTCTATTTACGGTAATCGCTTATGCAAATATGGAGATTATCGTTGTCTCAACATAGAGCCACAAATCATTATAGAACGCGTTTTAGGGGCTATCGCCGCAGAAGAATGATTATTATCAACCCCACATATGAATCTCTTCGGGAGTGGATTGAACAGCTACCCAACACGTTTTCTACGCAAGGGAAGATTATCTACAATGCACGCAACCAAATTCGCATCATCAATGGGCCCGATGGCAAAGTTTATAATGTCAAACGTTATTGCTGCCCTAAGTGGTACAATCGCATTATTTACACTTGGTTTAGAACACCGAAAGCTATTCGTGCTTACCAAAATGCCCTTACCCTGCAACAAAAAGCGATTCCTACACCAACACCTATTGCATATATCTTGTGTGGCAATACATTGTTGGACGAATCTTATTTAATTACCGAGCAATCTCCTCTATCTCATATGCTTTATGAACTAGGCGATGGCATTGTGCATGGACGGGAGCAAATGATTGCGGCATTGGGCGTTTTTGCTGCTACTATGCACGAGAAAGGTATTCTGCATCTCGATTTTTCTCCTGGGAATGTGCTATTTGATTTCGTTGATAATCAGTGGGTATTCACCCTGGTAGATATCAATCGCATGCGTTTTGGTCAAGTTAATTATCAGGTTGGCTGCCGCAATATGGCTAGATTATGGGGAGGAAAAGAAATGTATCATATTTTAGCCGAAGCGTATGCTAAAACACGACAACTAGATGCTGCCACTTGTTATCAACTTATGTGGCAGGCCCACCATCAGTTCTGGAAAGGCAAAAAACAACCCAAATCCGATTTTCCTGTTGTTCTAGAATGAAGCCAACACTCATTATAGTCGTACCTATCTATCGCTCAGAACTCAGTGCCGATGAACAAATCAGCATAGAGCGATTAACCACCTTGTGCCCACTACCCAAATGCATTGTAGCCCCAGAAGGACTGGCCTTGCCACCGCTCCTTCAAACATGGTCTGTCGAATATTTTGCACCTCATTTCTTTCAGGGTATCCATAGTTACAATCGCCTTATGTTGTCCGCCGAATTCTACCAACGGTTTACACAATATGATTACATGCTCATCCATCAAACCGATGTTTTTCTCTTCCGTAACGATTTGGAGCAGTGGTGTGAGCAGGGATACACCTACATAGGAGCCCCATGGCTTATTAAACGCAAATACAAAGGAATAGGACGTGTTCTGCTCTACCTGCGAGCTATACCACACCGCCTGCAACGGCGTCCTTTTTTACCTCTCGACTTTGGGGGGAAAGTGGGCAATGGCGGATTGAGTCTCAGACACATCAACGATTTCCTGCAAGTGTGCACCAACCAACAACCCGAAATACAGCAATGGCTCATCAAAAGTCAAACGCAACGTGAATATAATGAGGATTGTTTCTGGGCCACACGTCCCGGATGGAGATATCCTACCTATCAACATGCACTCACGTTTAGCATTGACTTAGACCCTGCTGATGCTATGCAACAAAACCATAATCAACTACCTATGGGATGCCATGGGTGGAGTAAACCTGCCTATCGCGCCTTTTGGTGGCCATACATCACACAAGCAATCAAATGAATACTATCACACCAAACAATACCATTGCCGTTGTTGTGTGGTACAACCCCACTTCCAACGAACAGCAAGCCGTCATGCACTATTGCCACGATGTGCGTCATGTTATCATTGTTGATAATAGTAAAACGGATAACCAAACTCTCAGTCATAGCATACCAAACAGTACCTACCTGCCTAACAAACGTAACCTTGGCATAGCTGCCGCCCTTAACATAGGGTGTCATCAAGCTGTACAACTGGGAGCTGAATGGATTTTGACCATGGATCAAGATTCGCTATGGAAACAGTGGAGTGTGGCACAATACATAAACGAATGCAATCTATATGATAATATATCCCAAGTGGCTATCTTTTCACCTTTCCACCTTAGTGGAGGACACCAAGCCAAACACTTGGAACAAGCACGATTTGAAACGATAAATACAGTCATGTGCTCTGGTAATCTATTACGCGCACAAGCATGGCTGCAAACAGGAGGATTTAGGGAAGATTTCTTTATTGATTTAGTGGACGATGAAATCAATTGTCACCTTCGTCAACTAGGGTGGACCATCATTCGTGCCAACGCTGTTGCTTTGGATCATCAGTTGGGCAATGGTGTGGAATGTGTGGGACCCACACACCATCACTATACCAGTCATGCCACATGGCGGTTTTACTACATTGGCCGCAATATGGTGCATATGTTGCATCTATATCCTACGGAACGCAAGTATTATCACCACCAAAGATGGAAAGTACTTAAACGACTTTTCTTGTATGAATCCACAGATAAGTGCAAAAAAATTGCGACATTTATTCGGGGTTGGAAAGATGGCTTACGTTCATATTAAGCATCATCAATACCAACACGCAAAATAAAATACAGAATCCTCCTGTTACAAACATATCAAACACGGACTGAAACATACTCAATCCCACCAAATAGACACTCACTATGCGGTGGGATTGGTCTATTATAACGGGACCTAAATATACTGATAATAGGAACAACAGACCGACACATCCAAACTCTAACATAATCTGCAAATACTGATTATGTGCATCTATCACATCAAAATATGCTTGCCAATGCTCTCTCTCGGCTTCTGTACAACAATCTGCACTATATTTCGAAAATTCCTCTTGGGCAGAACTCATTCCGTATCCTAGTATAGGCTTTTGAGCAATCAGTTTTGTAGCTAACCCCCAATAGCGTATGCGCAACTCACTATTCACTGCCCCCTGTGACATACGTTGATGGTGACTCACCACATAACCTGCGCTACCTAATACAATGGCCATTACCACCACACATGCCCACTTACGCCACTGCCATGTCTGATATAAGGTCAACGAACCCACCACCATCAAGCAAGCCAACAATCCACTTCGTCCTTCAGATAGCAACAATGTTATAATCAACACAAGAGCTACTATTGAAAGCAATATACGCCAATATATGGTCACTTTATGTTGCGTATAAAACAACCAATACCATATACCGACCAAAGCCACATTAAGGAAAAAATTAAATTGCATATGCGCATTGATATGCGCAATGCGCGTTTCTGCCAATAGGTACATTCGATTAGGGTCATGCACAAGAGTATCCCATCCTACCAAAGAAAACAAATACACCACCATCGCAAACGCTATACCTATAAAACAACCGAACATAAGTTCTAAATTGTAATATTTATTAATTCCTAATATACCTACCAACGAAAAACCTATTAAACCTAATCGATATTCCAACAACCGGTGGAAATGTACAGATCCGTCCCACGGCGCGTAGATTAGAGGTAAGCAAAAAAAGGTAATAACTATGGTATAATATATTTTACGCTTGTCCCAATGGAAATTCTGCCAACGCTTCTCCAACACAACCTCTATCGCCCATGTGGCAAAGAACAGATACAATCCACCATATACATACCATCTTTCTGTTGATAAGCCCCACACCCAACTCAGCAAAATCCAGAACATACCAATAATATTGAGCATATTCACACCATAGTGGAACACACTACAACCTGCTAAATTCTTTTCTAGTTTCATACTAATGATTGATATAAATGAATTAAATTTTTAGCAACTTCTTCATCCTTAAAACGATCCGCCTGCTTAAACCCCAGCGCAATTTGCTGCGCTCGTAATTGTTCATTTGATGCAATAGCTGCTAACTGCGCACCTATCTCGTCCACATCCAATGGATTGGCATACAATGCTGCCTTACCACCTGTTTCGCCAAAGCAACTTCCTGTACTCGTCAACACAGGTGTACCCACACACATAGCCTCTAATATCGGTATGCCAAAACCTTCGAATATACTCGGGTAACACAACACATGAGCACCTTTATAAATAGCAGGAAAATCCACAAAAGGTATTTGATGACGTAGCAACAATTTCACTCCTAACTGCTGTGCCAATACAGCCGCCTCATCTGCATATTTGCTATGACCACCTATGGCCACCAGAGGTAAATCAATCTTGGCAATCGCCATGGCTCGAATCAAATTGTGCAAATTCTTACGCGGCTCGATTGCCCCTACATCTAACAAATAAGTCTCTGGCAGATTATATTTCACCCGCACAGCAGTTATCTGCTCGTTGATAATAGGCTGACGAAACAAATTACTACACCCTTGATACACTACTTTTATCTTACTTTCATCTGCATGAAAGAATTCTATCATATCCCACTTGGTCTGTTCTGAGATAGCCAATATACAATCCGCCACCTTACAAGCATATTTCACTTTTTGTGTGAATAACCAACGATAAGTGGGGCTATACAACTCAGGATAACGTACAAAGATAGCATCGTGCATCGTTACGATAGAACGAACACCTTGATGATCTATTCCAAACGGCAATTCACCCGACAAACCATGATAGATATCACAAACTGGCACACGCATAAATGAGCGTGCCAGACCAGTCTTGTCTATCAGATTCAGTTCCCAGTCAGGAGCATATGTTCTAATTAATCTCACCACATCGCGGCTATAATTGCCTAGACCGCGTTGATTGTGAAAATATCGTTTGGCATCAAAGGCTATCTTCATAGTTGTGTGTCAATTGTTCATATATGAGTTTAAACCAAATAAGGGCCACGGGTAATGCTTTGAGAGCATACGGAATAATGTAGGTATTTCTAACCACACGCGGGAAAATATCTGTCGGAGACAACGAGGTCAAAAGAAAACAGAATACCATCAAACCAATATCCAACTTTGAACGTTTCCATGGGGAAACAATATACCATATAGCTGCCCCTGTCATGGCTATAATATAGCCGCTTGACTCCGTTCCTGATGAGAAAAGACAAACCATCATCAGCATAGATGCCAAGATAGTTTGGCGAAAAGCCGAATACTGCCATTGACGCACACGGAGAAGAGTGGCAGCGAACAATCCACATGCAGGAATAAGCACCCACAAGTCACTATACGTTTGCCACAACGCTTGACCACCAGAAACGGCAAAACCAATCTTACGAATCATGCCTATCAAAGAAATATTTTGCATCAATGCCATTAGATTCGTATCATTCTTCGATGTTAGCGATAAATACCACTCTTTATATTCCTCGCACACGTACGCGGGAGAAGAAAAAAGCATCGGCAAGGCAAAACAAACGACTAGCCATCCTAGACCCGTAAGCACAAAACGTACTTTATGTTTACTAAATAGGAAGAATACTAACGCCACAATAGGATAAATCTTAACGAGTGTTCCTATCACAATCAACAATGTAGCCCACTCATCCTTCTCTTTTTCCACCAGCACAAAAGCAAGCATAATAATCGCCACTACCGCCACATTAAACTGCTGCATACAGAGAGCAGTATAGAGTTCATTGGCACAAAACCATATTAGAAAGGTTAGAATTGATGGCTTCTGGCTTAGAGACGAAAACTCCTTATTGGCCCAATAGAGCAGTACTGCCAGACCTACGTTCCATAAGATTAATCCTGCCCAAATGGGAAGCATTGCAAAAGGAGCTATGACAAGGGCAAAAAATGGACCATAGTGGTTGGTATCAAAGTATTCGTCTGGATAGGCTGTAAACATATTTACTTGCTGCAACAGATGGTCCCATACCCCACAAAAGATGAGGTAGTTGTTATGCCTATCGGGAGCCAATTTAAATAATGCTGCCGCAAGACCTATTAATGTGAATATCCCAAATAGGGTCCACCTATTCGTTAATATTTTTCTTAGTTTGGAATCTGACCAGTTCATACTAAACAGTTTTTTCAATGATATATCTCGGTCTGCGTTTTGTTTCCTTATAAATTTTACCAATGTATTCGCCAATCACACCAATCGACATCATCTGTAATCCACCAATAAACCATATAGACAACAAGATGGATGTCCAACCTTGCACTATATGATCTGTAAAATAAGATACCAATACATAAATCGTTGCTATTACAGCAGCTACCATCATAAGTAATCCTAAACTCGTGATTAGTCGTAACGGTTGTACAGAGAAAGAGGTAATACCATCAATGGCAAAATTGAACATTTTACGAAGGGTGTACTTACTTTCCCCTGCAAATCGGTCTAAAACATTAAACCTCACTTCGCACTCCTTAAAGCCTAACGTCCTTACCATTCCGCGAATGAATATATTACGCTCTGGATAAGAAACTAACGCCTGTGCAGCTCGACTGCTCAACAGTCGATAATCAGCATGATTAGGGATAATATCGACCCCCATCATGGTCATCAATTTATAGAATCCCAAGGCTGTCTTTTTCTTAAACCAACCATCCGTAGCGCGGTCATTACGTACTCCATAAACTACTTCATAGCCTTCGTGGTATTTGTTGAGCATCGTTTCAATCGTAGAGATATCGTGCTGCAAATCTGCGTCAATTGATACCATAGCATCGCACTTATCTGCTGCCCATTCATAACCTGCCCAAAGGGCATATTGGTGGCCTACGTTATGCGCTAGTTTAAGACCATGAACAAAAGCATACTGCTGACTGAGTTCCTCAATAATGGGCCATGTGTTATCCTTACTACCATCGTTCACAAAGAGAATCTCACATTCGTCGGCTTGCTTGTGCTGCTGAATACGTTCTAAAACAACAGCGAGTTGTTTAGCGGTCTCCCGCAGCACTAACTCTTCATTATAACAGGGAATGACAATAATCAGTTTCATAGTTTATTGAATTGATGTGCAAAATCGGCATAAGTAATAAACTCTGCCCCGTCGGTTTGTAGGGCTTCTATCAATCGGCTCAAACGCTGTTCCATTCGTTTGCCTGCGTTATGACCAATGATATAGGGTACACCATATTCGGGTACGCCTAAAATCTTGTAAAACTCCCACGGGTGGAAATAGGTATTAAAATATCCGTCATGATGCAGAGTACGCTTCACAAGGGCAATATAAAGCCTCATTGGCAGATGGTGCGCTGACAACCAAAATAGAGGGAAACGGAGCCATGGAGTTACCGATGCAGGAATCTGCAAAACTCCATCTTTTGTAAAAGGTGTCCTGCTAACAGATAGGTGCATATATCGACCAGGTATAAAAGCAGGGTTAATGGAGCTGTTATATATATACCCCTCTTTAGCTAACGTTGCATCATCTACCGCGAACATACGGGGTTGACGATAGCCACGAATCTGTACGGGGAAAGTGGTTTCTAATATTCTCTTCGATTCAACAACATGCTCTGGTAATGGGTGCCCATGGTCACAACCATGTGAAGCCATCTCATGACCTTCTTGGATTATGCGTTTACCTATCTCGGGTGCACCTAGCAATAGTTTTGTGGTGCAAAAAAACGTAGCATGCACATTATGCTCTTTCAAGATATCTAACACATGAAAAATACCTTCTTTAGATACCCGAATCTGTTCCTCATCAGGAATAATCTTTCCCTGTTCACGCGGAATATCAAACTCCTCGGTATCAAAACTGAGCATCACATATTTATGCTTTTGTGTCATCATTATAGTTTTTTAAAAGCTGTTCTAACCAAAATAAAATTTATGGGTACCGCTATCACTAGCACGAGTGGGAAAGTGAGCCAATCGGGCACACCTAACCACAAATAGAGATTAAGCAACCCCATATGCAATAAATAGTTGATACCGTGGGATAATAAGAAACCTGTTCCGCGTTTAACCGATAAATGTTCTCTAAACGTGAAACGAGCAGTCAGCACCATATTGCAAACGAGACTCACCATATACCCTATAGTATAAGCGATATTCGCTTTTATTCCTATTCCATTTGCTAGTGTGATATCCAGCCCCATCGCCCATAATAGAAGCAGATAGAGGCCATAATGAATAGCCGCAGCTATACACCCCACGATAGCAAATCGAATAAACTCATTAAACGTTTGGCTATTTCTTATCGTTTTCCAATCTATCATAACCGATTTATTGTTTCCATAATCGTTTGGGTAATCGCCTTAGCCTGTTGCTCTAAGTTTGTACTGTCACCCATTATTATTTGATTAGCACTGGCATCTACTACCACCTTGCTTGTATCTGTTATTAACGCAAAACCATCTCCAAAATTATAATATGCATACGAATTGGCACGCTCATCCATTATATCTTTGGCAAAGCCAAATTGCGATGCATCTAGACCCATTTGGTGCAATAGAGTTGGCACCCAATCGATTTGCTGACACAGTTTATTAATCTCTCGTGGCGCACGCACCGCACCACCTATCATTACCAATGGTATTTTAAAATGCAACGGATCATGGTTCGCTATACCATCTGGGTAGAGATAACCATGGTCTGCCACTAGCACTACCACCGTATTGGACCACCGTTCACTCAGCTGCAGCGAATCCACAAAGGCTCCTAAACAACTATCTGTGTATGCAATCGCATTCAAATAAGGGTGGTTAATATGATGGTAAGGCACCTCAAAAGGTTCGTGACTACTAAGCGATAGAATCACATCTAATGTAGGAGGATCCTCTCTCTTACGACTTGCTATTTCCTTTGTTGCTTTGCTAAATAAAATATGATCAGGTACACCCCACTTGCTCATTCTATCTGCCAATGGGAAATCTCGATCAGCTACGCGGTTGTCAAAGCCTCCTGTAATCAAATACGAGCGCATATTGGTAAAATCCTCATCTCCGCCATA
Source organism: Paludibacteraceae bacterium (assembly GCA_024399785.1). GTDB lineage: Bacteria > Bacteroidota > Bacteroidia > Bacteroidales > Paludibacteraceae > Colicola. The sequence goes on along the minus strand of JAKSNM010000012.1, from coordinate 9,188 downwards.
ATAGAACTTGAGTTGATATCCCTCTTTTTTCAAGACTTGGCCTATCTGAGGCAACTGACCTGATTTAGATGGTACCATCATTAGCGATGCTGTTGCACAACTTGGAAATGCTCCCAACACAGCCATTACACCTCGATCAGTACGATAACTGGCCGCATAAGCATTTGAGAAAAACACACCCTCTTGCGTCAATTCACTTAAACGAGGCATTGCTCCCGCTTCCATTGCATTTTTAGAGAAACTCTCTAAAATACAAACTACAATATGGGGGCGTTGGGTATTTAGCAATGTATCTGTTAATTGAACAGGATCATTACTATTCACCAATTGTTGCACGATGTGTTGTGCTTCCTCGTGAGGCATATAGTTATAACGATTGGGCACAAAACGATCTTCACTTAAAGTCTCTATAATATTAAAAACAGGGTTGATTGCAGCTATATTCAACATTCGATTTGTAGAATAGTACACACGTCCTGTGTTCATCGTGCTAACTGTCACACTACCTCGCATAGGCAAGAATAACGCACCCGTTACTATCAAAAGCACCAATGTGCCTATTCCTTGCGCTATCCTACCCTCTATCGGATGAATGGTCGGACGATGCATCCATTTGAGATAGAGCCACCACCAACCAATAAAAAGCACTATAAATGCCAATACTCCCAATAACCACACCCACCATTGTGCGCAAGCCAACGCTTCGGCTGGTGAAGACAAATAGGAAAAGATATCTTTGTTAAGGTGATAGCCCCAACTCGGGAAACAACCATTATCTCCTAATAGTGTCCACAAAGCCACAAACAACACCAGTGCCGTTAGTCCCTTGATTATATGCCTCATCACATGCCATGATACCCAACAACTAACACAGAGCAGCACACCAGCCACCATGGTGATATATGCGGCTACGCTTAAATCCAATGGCAAGCCATGCCATGGCACTAGCACCCAATCAATGGGACGAACTTCCCCAAGAAGATTCCGTTGCCACAACATAAAGAATGGCTTTTGAACCACAAAGAAAACAATCCAAAAAAGATAATATTTCAACAGATATAATAGTCTTGCTTTCATTGCTGAGTTATTTTACTAAATCGATTGTAAACGTAGCCAATAGTCCAACAGGGATATCCATTATCATAGACGCACGTGTAGCTTGCGGGATATCTTGTACAAACGACATTTCTGCTAAATCGGTGCAGAAATCCCATGCGTTGTAACATTCGATATTCAACGTCATCGGCACTCCTTTGGCTTCCCAATGCCCTTGCAAATGCACATCGAGGTTGTATTTGGCGCAATGGCGTGTTCCAAAGTTATTGTCCGTAGGATTGGTTCCTCGCGAGTCACGTGGTAACATAGCCACTTGAGCATTATTTAGGTAGTACCTATATTCGGTGAACGGTTTGCCATCGGTCCACTTGATAGTAGCACCTAGTTGCACCCATTTACAAATGTTATACCCTAGATAAAATCGGCACACATAGCCTTTATCCAAATCCAACCTACCCACCCCTGGAGCAGGAGCACCTAGATTGGTTTCAACATGTTGTGTATTAGGATTGGCTGTTGTTTCCGACAGCACGCCCAGCGAGTTACTATTAGCGCCATTGCCCAAGCCACAATAGCCCGCAGCCTGCATCGATTGCCAACTAAGACTAACGGTTACTTTTTTGCCCGTATAGGTGTAGCGTGTCAGTTGACTAAAATAGTAAGGTGATGACTTAATAAAGCCCATCGTATTGCCTGCAAAAGCAGGTGTTACGCCTATCTCATAATATTTCTCACAAGGTGTCGAATAATACACCTCCATCTCTTTTTCTTGTTGGTAATACCCATACTGTTCCCAAGGTTGTGCATAGTAGGTGTGCCACACATTAAAGAATTTCTTGTAGCTCTGTTGCAGCACTATCTCATGGCGACCAAACTTGAAACGTATTGGCAAATCAAACTCAAAGTAGGATGTTTGAGGCAAACCCTTTTTATAATTATGGTACTTTCCTCCTGTTGTGGCAAAGAGTGTATTGGTATTGGCCAAATAGATATTGGCATTCATATAATCATTGGACATATACCGTAGATATTCCATGGTATAGGGCATCCGCTCATACGCAAAAGTTACGCCCATTTCAAACCATTTACAAGGGTGTATATCTAGGTTGAAGCCAGCTTGTATATTGGGACTAACCTTACTCTTTTCTTTCAGTAGAATAGCGTCTAAAGTTATATCTAGATGCGCATTTATATCCAATTGTTTGCATGCTGGGTAGTGGGCACTCAAACCTATGGTATTCTCCAATATTCCTCCTGTAAAAGCATGGCTTTGCCACTCATAGCGGTATAAAGGAGTAGGTTCTGACGCTATAGGCGATTGTACATAGACATTATTGCTCCATGTCGTTTGGTCTGGACTAAAATGAATCAACGAGTTATAGGCATCCACATGCACCTTGAGCCACGGCAACACAGGTTGCTCATAGTTGACAGCCCAACTCAGTTCATGGGTGGTGCCATCTGCTACCCATGGTGCAAAACTCTCGCCATCTTGGTCAATAACATTTTTGCTAAAAGACAAGTCTTCATGCTTCACCACATTACTTGCCCATGTGAGACCAGTAGTCAAGTAGTCACGTTTGGCATAAATGGACCCACTATAATTTTTCAAATCATACACTTCGCCATAGTTGTATAAATACTCGCTGCCTCCATCTTCTCTCCCTGAGAAATTTAGCCGATAGCCCAATTGATTGAATGCCTTATTGGGTTTCATGGGTAATAGGCCATCTGCTTGCACTTTGTAGTATTGAGCAGTATAAAAAGGATTATCCACTATCAGTCCACATTGATCCTCCCTCGTGATAAGTCGTTGCCCATAACTAGCATATACGTGCTGACGATACGCATTGCCCTGTTTATCATGCAGCGTGTAGGCGGCATCCAATTTACCAGCCCCTTTTAGGTGTCGGCGAGCCGAAATATGTTTGTATGTATCCGCACTCTCCATCGGGGAACGATGGGTGATATTGAATATACATTTGGTGCCAGGCATAGGCTCGCCATTACCTAGTTGACCAAAGTTGTAACTGGCCTGTACATAATCGCTTGCCAATGAATCTTGTGTGAAATACAATTGCGAAGTATGCGTATTGATAAGCATATTATATCGCTGCATATTGGGCACATAGACTGTGCTGCCTGCTTGGAAACGATCATCTACACGGAAGCCATCTATATAAAATCGGTTGGAAGTATAGGGCAATCCCTCTATAGCGAAGGTCAGTCGTTCGGGTTCCCACCATTGACCATAAGACGAAGTTTCCACGATACTATGGTCGTTGTGGGCTTCTAGATAATAAATCAAATCACTCTTGTGATACCATTTGCGGAAGAACTCCGCAGGCACACTATCCATACCTGTACGAGCAGTGTGTTCCACTTCTAATGGTTCAGCATACAGCGTTGTTGTCAGCATAACTAGTATGAGCAAGAGGTTCCTTTTCATTTTTTCAATATATCAAAGTTATATGCCAAACCTATTCGCAATTGTTGGAAAGGATAATCTTTTATGCCGTATTGGTACTGCACATAGGGTTCAAATCCCTGAATATGTCCACTTAATTGGGCTTTTATCATCATTGGTCTGTCTCCGTAATCCTCCCAACCGACATAACCTCCCCACGTGGTACGAAGCGACACATATTGGTGCTGTACTAATAACTGCAAGCCATACATCACGGCATCGTTTTGACGACCATTGTCGGTTTGCCAACATAGAAAACCTGCGCTTCCGCTTAGTCGTATTTCCACAGGCAAGTCCTCACTTGGCGAACCACTCACTTTGCCCCTACCCACGTAGATGGATTTACCTATTGCACCATCAAAGAAATAACCTGGATCATCGTAATAGCGTGCTTTGGCGAACCCGCCACCACTAGCCGATTTGATACCTGCCCGAATAGCTATATCGGGGCAGAAACGTTTTTGCTTGAGTATATGTATATCCGTGGAGACATACACATCGCCCGCCTCATGTCCTCTCACTAGTGTCGAATCCTCCACTCTGCACATTGCTCTGCGCTCGTCACTTAGTTTATACCACTCCATCACAGGCATCCAAACAGTCAGATTCACCCTAGACGTGAACAATGGGATATATACCCGTGCAAAAACATCTGCTGTTTTGTCACCATACTTTCCAAAATAGCCATCGGCAGCTAATTCAAGTTTCAGTTTCCCTTGGGTACGACCATCTAACATATCGGGCACAGGGAAAGCATTTGGACCGAAATACAACGGTGCTATACCTGTTGGATTGCCACCCAGTATGGGCTCTGTAATAGGCACCACACTAAAAACAGCAGTGGCGACATGCAAGCACATCGCCATCACTACTATCCTATATAATCGTATCTTATCCAAATAAATTCTTAAAGAAGTTCTTTTTATCCGATGCTCCTGGGCGTACATTCTCAGAGTTTTGCAGTTGTTCTATCATCGCTTTTTCTTCTTTATTCAATCGTTCTGGTACATATACCCCCACATTAATGAGCAAATCACCTGTACCATATTGACGCGCGTATTGATCTATCTGTGGCAAACCTTTGCCACGCATACGCAGCACTTTACCTGGTTGTGTACCTGGAGTAATGGTTATTTTCACATCACCTGTCAAAGTAGGGATTTTAACTTGCCCACCCAAGATAGCTGTTGGCATATCTAGTAACAGGTTATAAACCAAGTCACTTCCTTCGCGCACGAGGTTAGGGTGTTCCTCTTCTTCCACTAGTACCAATAAATCGCCTGGCACTCCACCACGTGGAGCCGCATTGCCTTTGCCTTGAATAGGTATTTGCATACCACCACTCACGCCAGCAGGTATTCTGATGGTAACTATTTCCTCGTCACGCACCACACCTTCGCCTTGGCAGTTGCTACATTTATTACGTATCACCTTGCCTTCACCATGGCATGTTGGGCACTCCTCCTGCACCTGCATCATACCAAATATACCGCGTTGTGCGCGCACCACACGACCTGAGCCATGACACGTAGGGCAGGTATCACCTGTGCTACCATCGGCACTGCCCGAGCCACTGCAAGTGGGGCATTGTACCAGTTTGCGTACTTTTATTTTTTTCTCTACGCCCGAGTTGATTTCTTCTAGCGTCAAGCGCACTTTCACACGTAAGTCTTGCCCACGGCGCACACGTGGTCCGCGACCACCGCCACCACCAAAGAAACTACTAAATCCACCCATGTTACCACCCATACCCCAACTCTCGAATAGGTCACCAAATTGCGAGAAGATATCTTCCATATTGGTGAATCCACCGCTGAATCCGCCAGCACCACCCATACCTGCATGACCAAACTGATCATAGCGTTGTCTCTTTTGCGGGTCAGACAACACTTCATAAGCTTCGGCGGCTTCTTTGAATTTTTCTTCCGCCTCTTTGTCACCAGGATTCTTATCGGGGTGGTATTGTATCGCCTTTTTGCGATAGGCTTTTTTTATCTCATCGGCGGAAGCGTTTTTCTCAACGCCCAGCACTTCATAATAATCTCTTTTCTCTGCCATAACCTCTAAACTCTAAACTTTATACTCTAAACTCTACTCCCCCACTACTACTTTTGCAAAGCGAATCACCTTCTCGCCTAGTTTATAGCCTTTTTGGGTACAATCTATTATCTTACCTTTTTTGTCTTCTCCTGCCGCAAAAGTGGTGATGGCCTCATGTTCGTCGGTAGAGAACTCTTTATCTTCCGTTTCGATAGGAGTCACTTTGTTTTGGGCAAGGAAATTGAGGAATTTCTGATAAATGAGTTGCACGCCTTCCGATTGCTCATGTTGTAAAGCGCGTTCAAAATCATCAATCAGGGGCAACATGTCGGTAAAAATACGTTCACCTGCATTGTCCATCAACTCGAGTTTCTCTTTTTGTGTACGGCGACGGAAATTATCAAACTCCGCCATTTGACGCAGTTTCAAATCTTCTAGTTCGGCCACTTTGGCTTCCAACTCTTTCACTTTTTCCTCCAAATTCTCTTGTGGAGTGGTTTGCTGTTCGTTTACGTTTTCGGTAACGTTGTCCTGTTTTTTATTTTCTTTCTTTTTCATAATCTAATACCATTTACAGATTGTTCCTTTACAAATTGTGTTCCACGAACAATCAACTGCCATTTTGTCACAAGATAGTAAGTACATCCGCCAAGTTTGTCACCTCGTAGGTGGCGGTACATTCTTCTTGCTGTTTCAAACCTTCCACCTTCTTTTGGTCGGCTTGCACCCATATTTGGTCAATGCCTGCATTTCTTGCTCCTACAATATCATGCGGATAGCTATCGCCTATCATAATGGCTTCATCAGCTTTCACACCGTTTAATTGCAAGGCTTTTTCAAATATACCCACTTGTGGTTTACTCACTCCCACTTCTTCGCTTAGTACCACATGCGTGAAGTAAGGTTTCAAACCCGAATGGGCTATTTTGTAGTATTGCACCGAACTGAATCCGTTGCTGATAATCGTTAGCGGATAGCGTGAAGCCAGTTGCTGCACCACCTCTTTCGCATCGGGCAGGAGTGAGAAATATTTATTGGTCAATTCCAGGAAATCCTTACCCATTTTATCCGCCATCTCAACGATTTTCTTTGGTGCAAAGTCTAGTTGCAAGGCTTGTAATAAGGGGTAGAGGAAACGATCACGTTGTAGGTATTCACTTGTTACTTTGCCATCGCCATACTGTATCCACAAATCTTTGTTATGGCTCTTATATGCTTGAAAATAGGCATCAAACGATTCAAACCACTCCGACAACCTATACTTGGTGTATAGGTCTTGTTGCGATTGTAATTCTGCACCATTCCAATCTCCTATGGTCTGGTCCCAATCTATCAATATGGCTTTGTAGTTTTTCAAAACAGCGTTGCTTCTTGAGTAAAGGGTGTTTTCCCCAGGTGTCTATACGCCAGTTCGGTGGCTTCTCTGCCTCGTGGTGTGCGTTTGATAAAGCCTTCTTTTATCAAATAGGGTTCATACACATCTTCTATCGTGCCTGCATCTTCACCCATAGCCGTGGCTATGTTGTTCACACCCACAGGACCGCCTTTGAATTTATCAATAATAGTGAGTAACAGTTTGTTGTCTATCTCGTCTAGTCCGTAGGTGTCTATGTTGAGTGCTTCCAGCGCGTATTGTGCTATTTCTAGGTCGATATAGCCATCGCCCTTCACTTGGGCAAAATCGCGCACGCGGCGCAGCAGGGCATTAGCAATACGGGGAGTACCACGACTACGACGAGCTATCTCACCAGCTGCCTTACTGTCTATATCTATGCCTAGTAGTCCAGCCGAACGCGCCACAATGCCACTCAATACATCGGCATCGTAGTATTCCAAATGGCAATTAATGCCAAAGCGGGCACGAAGGGGCGAAGTGAGCAGGCCACTGCGGGTGGTGGCACCAATCAGCGTGAAGTGGTTCAGGTCTATCTGTATCGTGCGGGCGGATGGACCTTTGTCTATCATAATATCAATACGGTAGTCCTCCATTGCCGAATAGAGGTATTCCTCCACCACGGGCGAGAGACGATGTATCTCGTCTATAAACAGCACATCGTTTTCTTCTAGCGAAGTGAGCAAACCTGCCAAATCGCCAGGTTTATCCAACACTGGTCCTGAAGTCACTTTGAAACCTACTCCCAATTCATTGGCAATGATATTACTTAGGGTTGTCTTGCCCAGTCCTGGAGGGCCAAATAGCAGCACGTGATCCAAACTTTCCTGACGCAAGCGAGCTGCCTCCACAAATATCTTGAGGTTGCTCACTATCTTGCTTTGTCCTGCAAAGTCATCGAAGCGCAAAGGACGGAGCGCATTGTCTTGCTCCTTTTCGGACATAGATTGGCGAATGTCAAATTCTTGTTCCATCGGTGAATAGTTGTTCTAGGTCGGCTATTTCGGTTATAGGTTTATCGGCTTTTATCGTGCCATGGTCTAGCAAAACCACACGGTCGCACATCTCTCGCACCTCCTGTAGGACATGTGTTGAGAGAATCACCGTGCATCGTGAATCGTGCATTGTTAATCCTTTTATTAGTTGGCGTATTTCAATCAATTGATTTGGATCCAGACCTGTAGTGGGTTCGTCCAATATCAGAAGTTCAGGCTGTCCCATCATTGCGTGCGCCAAACCTACACGCTGTTTATATCCTTTGCTGAGTTCGCGAATACGTTTATGCACCTCTGGGCGCAGGCCCACTAGGTCAATCAACTGCTCTATGTCGTCGGTAGCTCCTGTTAGATTTTTCATCATGGTGAGAAACTCCCGCACATACATCTCGCCATATAGGGGGTTTTGTTCGGGCAGATAGCCTATGCGTTCAGGCACTTGCACTTGTCCTTCGCCTTGCCAAATGCCTGTCATTATTTTCATCAATGTAGATTTGCCAGCGCCGTTAGGCCCCAGCAAACCTACTATTTGTCCTTCAGGCACATCCAGGGTGATATTGTTCAATATCTGTTGTTCCCCAATGTGCTTATTCAGGTTTTTAATGCTTACTAGCATCCTAAATCTTCAATCTTAAATCTTAAATCAAAAATTGTCTTTCGATATTTCGAAATAAGCCTGTGGATGAGCGCATACGGGGCACTCTTCGGGAGCAGCCACACCAATCACGATATGTCCGCAGTTGCGGCATTGCCAGATTTTGACTTCTGATTTCTTGAACACCTCGTCCATTTCGATATTTTTCAGCAGGGCACGATAGCGTTCTTCGTGACGTTTCTCGATGGCGGCTACGCCACGGAATTTTTCAGCTAAATCATGGAAACCTTCCTTATCAGCCATTTCTGCAAAGCCAGCGTACATATCGGTCCACTCATAGTTCTCGCCTTCGGCTGCAGCTTTTAGGTTAGCAGGGGTATCGGGCATGCCGCCGTGTAGTTCTTTGAACCAGAGTTTAGCATGTTCTTTCTCGTTATCGGCTGTTTCTTGGAAGATAGCAGCTATTTGTTCAAAACCATCTTTTTTTGCGCGAGAAGCGAAGTAGGTGTACTTGTTTCTAGCCATTGATTCACCTGCAAAAGCAGTCTCCAGGTTTTTCTCGGTCTGGGTACCAGCATACTTATTTGCCATAGTTGTAAAATTTAGTTATTTTTAAGTTCCATTATTGTGCAACTTGTAGTA
>JAKSNM010000011.1 GCA_024399785.1 Paludibacteraceae bacterium | reverse complement strand
CGCATTGATAACTGCCCCCCAACCATCTATCTTCACGGCCATTGCCACCAAAAAGCTCTCGTGGGCGTAGAGAAAACAGCCGAATGTCTGCGTCTGACAGGGGCAGAAGTGAAAGTGATACCCAGTGGTTGTTGCGGCATGGCAGGTAGTTTTGGTTATGAGAAAGAACACTATGCCACGAGCATGGCCATAGGCGAAATGGTGCTCTTCCCCGCCGTGAGACAAGCCACAAAAGCTCAACCGCAGGTGTTGGTAGCCGCACCAGGCACCAGTTGTCGCCAACAGATACTAGATGGCACAGGCGTGAAAGCCCTGCATCCTATTGAAATACTTTATAACGCATTATATGGAAATATCTCAACGCGCGCAGAACATGCCGCAATCGCCAATTCGTAAATTGGCCAAGTACGCAGATGCTGCCAAACTAAATGGCACCAAGGTCTATCACCTCAATATCGGTCAGCCCGATATAGCAACGCCCAAGTGCGCTCTGGAGGCGGTACAAGGTTTTCGACCCGAAGTGTTGGATTACTCTCCCTCACAGGGCTTGAAATCGCTTCGCACCAAGATGGTGAGCTATTATGCCAACTATGGCATAGACCTCTCTCCCGATGAGATCATCATCACTTCGGGTGGCTCTGAGGCTATTATGTTTGCCTATATGGCCTGTCTCAATCCTGGAGACGAAATTATCGTGACCGATCCCAGCTATGCCAACTACATGGCGTTTGCTATCTCGTGTGGCGCAGTGGTCAAGAGTGTGAAAACACATATCGAAGATGGTTTCAAACTGCCTCCCGTAGAGGAATTTGAGAAACAGATAACCGACAAGACACGCGCTATCTTGATCTGCAACCCTAATAACCCAACAGGCTATCTATACACCAAACAGGAGATGCGCCAGATACGCGATTTGGTGAAAAAATACGATTTGTACCTATTCTCCGATGAAGTCTATCGCGAGTTTATTTACACCAAACGTCCGTATATATCGGCTTGCCACTTAGAGGGCATAGAGGAGAACGTGATACTGGTAGATAGTGTGTCGAAACGCTATTCAGAGTGTGGCATCCGTATAGGTGCCCTGATTACCAAGAATAAGCAGGTAAGACAAGCCGTGATGAAATTCTGCCAAGCCCGTCTGTCGCCCCCATTGTTTGGCCAGGTGGTAGCCGAGGCCTCGCTCTCGACACCCGAAGAGTATATGGAGGAGGTGTATGATGAATACTTGGCACGTCGCAATTTCCTAATCGACCAACTCAACCAAATACCTGGTGTGTTCGCTCCTACGCCCATGGGTGCCTTCTATGTGATGGTTAAACTGCCCATCGATGATGCCGAGAAATTCTGCACATGGTGTCTCACCGATTTCAGTTATGAGGGACAGACCGTGATGATGGCGCCAGGTACGGGTTTCTACACCGACCCCAACGAAGGACGTGATCAGGTTCGTATGGCCTACGTTCTCAAAAAAGAAGAACTGGCCAAGGCGATGGTAGTACTGCGCAAAGCGCTGGAAGAATACAACGAACTGGGAAAAAAGATTTAGGATTTAGGATTTTAGATTGTGGGTAGGATACTTGACATAGTAGGGGTATTGCTGCTAAGTTTTGCCGTGTATGCGGAGAACGTAGTGGCTACGATTGATTCCTACAACAGTGCGTCGCTTTCGGGCGATGTGCCAGAATCGTTGTCGGTATCGTTTACCAACACAACGGGTAGCAAAGGGCGGGTGAGCAAAGACCAAACGGCTACGCTCACACTCTCCAATTGGCCCGAGGCTACCATCCAATCGGTCACACTCTATGTCTATTCCAATGCTTCGGCAGGAGCGGCCACAGTATCGCTATCAATCAACGACGATACACGACTGGTGGCGCAAGGTAATTACAACCAATGGCCTGGAATAAATGCCTATTCCAAAGACCCTCTTCCCCTGTCCGCACTGACTCAAACCGCGTCTGTGGCGGACGGCAGTTCACTTATGGTAAAAATAGAGGGCACCGTCAATTCGGTGTATCTGCAAAGTATAGCCGTGGAATATACCATCACTCCCCCTGTGTCTCATACTGTCACGCTATGCTATCCAGCCAATGGTGGCGCCCGTGATACAATCATAACAGAACCGCACCCTGGCGCTGGTATAGAGTTGCCATCGGTTCCCCAAGAGGATAGTGCGCTGATAGATGATGGAATGACATGGTATTGGATGGGGTGGTGTGAACAGCCTGTATCTACACAATCTGCCTCGCCGCTGTGTTGGCAATTGGGCGATTGGTACGGACCAGAAGCAGATGTTACCCTCTATGCGCTTTATACCAATCTGCCTATGCAAACTATTCGACAAGATACCTCGTTCGTTAGTGGTGAATATGCGTTGGTGTTTGTGGATAGCATCTCGCCTGCAGACAAGCAACCCAGAGCGTTAGCTGGTAATTGGCAAAGTGGCAAAATCCCCATGGTTGATCTGCCTATGTACCAAAATGAAGCAGGCGAGTGGCTGTGGGTAACGGACTATTTGGACGATACCTATCGCTATCAACTGACTTTTTCCAAGGATAGTCTGACTATTCAACATGTGGCAACCCATTCGTGGATAGGACATAACAAATCCTCTGGTAGCAATACACAATGCCCCTGGGCGTGGACTAGAACAGCAGAGGGCTCGATACTGATTTATAACGACATGTCCTCTACCACTCCAGTTGAAACACATTGCCTGTCTTTCAAAACCGACTTGGAAACAGGTGCTGCCTATGGCGTGTATAACAACGATATTTTTCGACCTGATTATCCCCATTGGCGGCTGTATCCACTGGCGTCTGTGCCGACTGAGCAGGATGCTTTGTTCTCCACGTTGCCGTTTTATGTGTCCTTGCCTGCAGATGTTACTGTTCCCAATCGATGCAAAAAAATATTGGACCATCATGGTCAGCTGCGTATATACTCCAATCAAAAAATCTATAACCTGTTAGGCTCCCCAATCCGATGAGACATTATCTGTTCCTTTTCATAATATTTATCCTTCCTTTGCCAGTGCTTGCATGGGGCCCTATGGGACATCGTATAACTGCCGAAGTGGCCTATCATTACCTAACCCCTCAGGCACATCAGGCAGTAGATAAACAATTAGGCACACACGGCATGGTGTATTGGTCCACTTGGCCTGATGAAATTAAAAGTGAATCATCTCTTTATCCAACTTCCTATGATTGGCATTTTCAAGACCTCAATGGGAACTTAAATAACGCTCAACTGATACGTACCCTTGCGCATTACCCTGATCATGGTGGCAATCTGTGGAAAGTTTTAGACTTGCTCTCTGATTCCTTGCAACAACAGCAGGACACCTATATTATCTTGAACGAGACCATGTCCTATCACGATGCACTCGTCTTCTTTATTCACCTTCGCGCAGATGCCCTCTGCCCGATGCATGTTGCCCGTGAGGAAGATAAAGGAGGCAATTTAATAGAGATGCAATGGTTCGGACAAGCCACCAATCTGCATACGGTTTGGGATGAGAAACTGATTGAATCACGTGGTTACTCTTACTCCGAATATGCACAAATGTTGGTGGACAAATATGATAAACTAACACCTCTTATGCTCTCCCAATCCCGCGAAGATGATCTGATAAAAGTGTATTCCATCACGCAAGCTATATACGATTATCAGGAAAAAGGCGACACAAACACCTATCATTATATATGGACTTGGAGCAATCTTTGTGACTGGCTCCTCTATACCTCAGGATTACGTATTGCACAATATTTGAACACCTTATATCAATAATCTATGGATTTTACACGTCAGAAATACCGTCAACTGGTTCAGGCACTCCAACAAAGTGGTCTCCCCTTTACGCTGCGTCACGATGTGGACAAACGTCCTTATCATAGTCTGGCTTTGGCACAAATCGAGGCCGAATTGGGCGTGAAAGCGGTTTATTACTTTCGTTGCCTGCCCTGTTCCAACAACTCCGATGTGATTCGCCAAATTGTGGCACTGGGCCACGAAATAGGCTATCACTACGAGGATATGTCCCTTTGCAAGGGTGACCATCAAGCTGCTATGCAGCACTTCGAACAATGGCTCACTTATTTCCGTCAGTTCTATCCCGTGCATCGCATCTGCATGCATGGTGCCCCGACTAGCCAGTACGACGGCAAAGACCTGTGGAAGCACTATAACTACCGCGATTACGGCGTGGATTATGAACCGTATTTCGATGAGGATTATACCACAACGTTCTACCTGACCGATACGGGGCGTTGTTGGGACGGGTACCGCGTAAGCGTGCGTGACAAAGTGGCGCAACAAGAGGAGTGGAATAGCCGTGGACTAACTTTCCACTCAACCGATGATATCATTCGTTGGCTTACTAACTCCCCCTTACAACGCTTCGCAGGTTCGTCACTATCATCTGTTCTTATCACCACCCACCCGCAACGATGGTGCTCATCACCTGTCGAGTGGTGTCAGGAACTATGCACACAATCTATCAAGAATATCATTAAACGAATTATAATATGGGTAAAAAAATCATAAATGACTGCTTTCTGTGGGTCATTGCATCTGCTATTTGCGTCCTGTGGCGTCTGTTGATGTCCAAAGGCGTCATTGGTGCTTATCTCGTTCTCTTTTCTTGCATGATGCTGCTGTGGCTGCTGCTTGGACTGATTGTTGGCAAATATCGTCTGAATTACAAACAGTTGTGGCTTTGGCAAGATATGCTTCTAACCATAGGAATAGCCGTGGTGGTGATGCTCGTTACCGACTTTGTGGCTTTGCCGCATTTGTCCTATAACTTCTCCTCTGCGGTCACCAACACCACGACGGCAATCGTGGCCCTATTAGACCTGATTGTTGTTTTGGGTAAACATTACTGGAAATTTGCCCTTAACATGACGGTACCCGCAATGGTGATTGAACAACGTGCCAATGCCACCGTTGCTTTGCCCGAAGGACAACGTTCACCTGAGTCCATTGAGACAATCCACCAGTCGGTGCTCTCGCTCACTACCGAAGAGGATTATCAGATGTTGCTCGAAAAAGCACATCTGGATAGCAAACTCACTAAAGTTGTGGCCAATCGTGACCGCTTCTCGTTTTTGCAAATTGAGGATTATCACTACTCAACCTTAGTGGACCTCACCTTGCTCAACGATGCCAAAGGTATCAACCGTCGGTTCTGTATCGTCAATCAAAAACTACCCGATGAGGGGCGTTACGTCTGCTGCTATCGTCCGCAAGAGTATGTCAAACAGAAAATCCTTAGTTCCTACCCTAAAGTCATTAATTATATCGTCTATACTGGTTGGTTCTTGTGGAGTAGGGTGATTCCACGTATGATGCTCATGTCGCGCCTCTACTACGATCTCACCAAAGGCCGCAAACGCACCTTGTCCAAAACGGAAGTGCTTGGACGCCTCTACTATTGCGGATTCGAGGTGGATGAGATCGTGCCAATGGGACATATCGAGTATATCTTCGCACATCGCCATTCACAACCCTATGAGCAGGAGCAGTTCAAAGTGTATGGACCTCTTATCAAACTCCCGCGTGTGTGCAAGGACAAAGAAATACGCTATTTCTATAAATTTCGCACCATGCATCCGTACTCGGAATATATCCAAAAATACGTGTTTGACCAACGTGGCGGTATGAATATTGCCGATAAATCGGACGACGATTGGCGTATTACCAACTGGGGACGTATCCTGCGTAAATACTGGCTGGATGAACTGCCAATGCTTATCAATTGGCTTCGACGTGACTGCAAACTGGTGGGCGTTCGTCCTTTGTCACGCACCATGTTTGACCAATATCCCAAAGACTTGCAGGACAAACGTACCCTGTGTAAGCCTGGACTTATTCCGCCATTTTATGTAGATCACCCCAATACATTTGAAGAACTTTATGCTTCCGAGAATAAATATTTGGACGAATACCTGAAACATCCTATTCGCACAGATATCAAATATTTCTTCCTTACGATGCGCAGTATTTTGTTCAAAAAGATGCACTCTGCATAGCAAAAAAGAAAAATATTCATAGAATATTTGTATATGTCAGAAAATTTTTGTACCTTTGCACGCTTTTCGCGTGCGAGGGTACTTTTTTTGTAGAATATTTAAATAATCAACAATATGAAGCAATTGAATTTTGGATTGATAGGTGCAGCGGGTTATATCGCCCCTCGCCACATTAAAGCCATAGCCGATACGGGCAATAATCTGATGGTGGCTTACGATCGTTTTGACAGTGTAGGTCGTTTGGATAGCAGTTTCCCCGATTGTTCGTTTTTTACAGAGAACGAGCAGTTTGACCGTTTCTGTTCCAAGCAGCAACGTACGGACGATCCATTAAGTTGGATGTCTATATGCACGCCTAACTACACGCACGATGCTTTTATACGCTACGGTTTGCGTTTGGGCTGCAATGTGATATGCGAGAAACCCTTGGTGCTTAATCCCTATAACATAGACAACCTGGTTGAGTTGGAGCAGGAGACTGGCCATCAGGCATATACTATTTTGCAACTGCGTCTGCACGAGGCAATTGCTAATTTGAAGAAGAAAGTGGATGCAGGTCCCAAGGATAAAGTGTATGATGTCGATTTGACCTATATCACCTCACGCGGTAAATGGTACTACTCGTCCTGGAAAGGCGATGTGCATAAATCGGGTGGAGTAGCCACCAACATTGGTGTGCACTTCTACGATATGCTGCAATGGATCTTTGGTCCGGTGAAACAGAACATCGTTCACGTGATGAGTTTTGACCGTGTGGCAGGTTATTTGGAGTTGGAGAAAGCACGTGTGCGTTATTTCCTCTCTATCAATGCTGAGTGCTTGCCAGCCAATGCGGTGCAAGGCGAGAAGAAGACCTATCGCACACTAAGCATCGATGGTGAGGAGTTTGAGTTCTCAGCTGGCTTCACCGAGTTGCATACCGAGAGCTACAAACGTATCTTGGCAGGCGAAGGCTTCCGTATCAGCGAAGCACGTCCCTGCATCGAGATAGTGAGCAATATCCGCCACGCAGAGCCAATAGGCCTGAAAGGCGACTACCACCCATTGGCTAAACTGCCTCTGGCTAAACACCCATTTGGCTGGGACGAAAAGCGTTAACTTTGCGGTAGTATAGCGGTAGTAGAACGAACGGGGGTAGAACGGGAGTAGAAAGAACAGTTAGTAAACAATAAATACAGGAATGATAAAACAAAAACACATCGTTTTATTGCTTGGGGCACTTTCCTTGCTGGCTTCTTGTGTGACCAGCAAAAAGGTGAACCTGTTGCAAGAACCAAGTCGTAGCATCCCTGAATATGCAGACACCCTTGATTATGAGGACTATAGACTGCGTATAGGTGATCGCTTATACATCTACGTTTATTCGGTGGATGAGGGCGTGATGAAACTCTTTAATGCCACTGGCGCTTCGGGTGGCGGAAATTCGTCTTCTCAAATCCGTAACGGGGTGGGGTCCGGCCAAAATGGCACGTACGATCTATACACCTATTTGGTGCTGGAAGATGGCTCGATTGAGTTCCCATTGGTGGGTAAACTGCCGGTGCGCGGACTAACTACGCGTGAAATTAAATTGGCTTTGGAAAAAGAGCTGTCAACCTACATCAAGAACTATGGCGACTACAACATGATTAGTTGCGAAGTCAATGTGGTACAGCGTTCTTATAGCGTGATTTCCCAACGCGGCACAGGACACTACAATATCCGTCGTGAAAAACTGACTATCTACGAGGCCCTGGCACAGGCTGGCGATGTGGGCGATTGGTCCGACCGCTCGAAAGTGCAGATCATTCGTGAGATAGAGGGACAAACGAAAATCATTAGCTTTGACCTGCGCTCCAAGGATATTATCAATTCCGAGTTCTACTATATCGAACCGAACGATGTGATCTATCTGCAACAACTTAAAGGAAAAGCCTTTGGCGTGAACAATGCCGCTACTACAGTAGCCATCGTGGCTTCTACACTGGGTTTCGGCGGATTCATCTATGGCCTGGTCGTTCGTATTATGAATGCTGTTAATAAGTCTAAACAATGATTGCTATGAGAAAGAATTTAACGATACTCGCTCTCCTGGCGATTGTTACAACGCTAGTAGGATGCTATCCTCACCGCGAGGTGGGATTGTTGCAGGAACGTAAAAACATGCCTGTCTACGACTCGGTGCCTTATCAACCTTATCGTCTGCAAGTGAATGATGAGATTATTTATCGTGTATTCACAATGGATGAGACAATAGCCAAGACCTTGACGGCCAATAATAACAATTCTAGTTCCCAATATGCCAATTCCTATCGAATCTATGCAGATGGCACAGTAGATTTGCCTTTCTTCGACCCCATTCATTTGGAGGGACTTACCGAATTGGAGGCACAAGATACGGTTCGAAAATATTTTCGTGAACTGATTCCTGATGCCGACGTCAAATTGGCTCTTTACAATAAACATTTCACCGTTTTGGGTGATATAGGCGCGGGCGTGCAATATGTGTACAAAGATCGTATGACTATCTTCCAAGCGCTGGCCATGACAGGTGATCTGCGTTTGTCTGGCGACCGCAAGCATGTGCGCATCATCCGTCCCCACGGAAACGAAGCACCTGAAGTGCTGGAGTTTGACATACGTACCAAATCGCTAATCAATAGCCAGTACTACTATATTTATCCCAACGATATGATTTACGTCAGCCGTGAACCTGCTTCGTTCTTCAAGCAGTCAACCTACGGCGCATTCATTGGCATCATCATGAGCTCAGTCAGTCTGCTCATCTCGGTACTCACATACATGAATATAAACTTTTAATATACTATGGCAAAAGAGGAAAATCCGTACAACAACCCGTACAACAACCCTTACAATTCACCCTACAACAATCCGTACCAAAGTCCGTACGCATCGCCCTACCAAAACCCATATAATAATCCAATGGGTGGGGCAGGTGCATCCCAACAGGAGGACGAAGAAGGTATCGATTTCAACATCATGGAGTGGGTGATGCGTGTTCTCCATTATTGGTATTTATTTATCATCGCGGCTGTTATCGCCTTTGGTTTGGCATTCTTAAAGAACCGCAGGTGGATACCTAAGTACATGTCTTCGGGTACCATTATTATCAAACAATCTACCCCCTATGGCTCTATCGGAGGTGGTACCCTAATGCAAGGCTTCGGCATTGACCAGGGGTACACCAGTGTCAAGAACCAACAAATCATGTTGGGATCCTACGACTTGATGTCGCGTGTGGTAGATAGCCTGCCTTTTATGAATGTGGAATATTTCACACAAGGACGTTTCAAAACACGTAACATCTACCGCGAAACACCTATTTTGGTGGAATACGAAGACATTAATCCCAATGCATACAACGTCATGTTCCGTTGTGTGTTCCGCAAAGATGGTGCTTTGCTTATTCAATCTACCGACGAGGATAATCCCTATGAGATAGCCGCCCAATTTGGTGAAAAGATTCACTGCCCCTACTTCACAGCCACTATTTGGCCTACGGAGAATATGGATTTACTACGCGGCGGCAATGTGTATTTCCGCTTCCGTAGCAAGGCTAGTTTGGTCGATGAGTTCTTATCTACCATGACGCTTCAGTTCTTGACCGAAGGATCTACCGTACTGCGTCTGTCCTTGCAATCGGAAACACCTGCCCGTGACTGCGAGATAATCGATAAGGTCATGGACATCTATTTGCTACAGAACCTGGAGCGCAAAAACAAAGTGGCTGAGAACTCTATCAAATTCATCAACGAACAATTGGAGGTGCTGCGTGGGCAATTGCAAGTGTCCGAAGGAGCTATGACCGATTTCCGTCAGGAAAACAAATTCGTAGATGTCAACTCGTATGCGGGTACCCTGATGGGTCGCATGGAGTCGTACGACCAAGCCCACATGGCTTTGCGCCTGAAAGAAACCTATCTGGACTACCTGGATAAATACCTCAAAGAGCAGATTGAACAAGGTGCCGTGGTTGCCCCAGCGTCCTTGGGACTGAATGAACCTATGTTGTCGCAGTTCGTTACACAACTGAATGACTTGCAACTCCAACGTAGTCAACTTTCACCCAAGAATGTGTACTATGCTAAATACACATCGGATATAGATCACATCAAAGATGGCCTTCGTGAGGTAATTCGTACTATGCGTGCATCGCTGGATATTGAGAAAAGAGATCTGTCCAACCGTTATTCAGACGTAGAAGCTGCTATTCAAAAACTGCCTAAGAAAGAACTGGAAATGGTTTCTATCGAGCGTAACTACCGTATCGATGACAACTACTACACTTTCTTCCTGCAAAAACGTGCAGAGGCAGAGATTCAACGTGCTGGTAACACTCCTGATAACGACATCTTGGACCGTGCCCGTCAGTCGATTTGTGTGAATGCTAAACAGAAATCCAAAACAATGTCCACCTATATGATTGTGGGCTTGTTGATCCCACTGGTACTGATCATTCTCTCTGAATTGCTCAACGATAAGGTGCGTACACCCAAAGAGGCTGCCAAACTATCACCTTTCTCGCTGGTTGGCTCGCTCCGCCATGCGAAGAATCAAAACCCTATTTTGGTGAAATCCAATCCGAGATCTCGATATGCCGAGTCCTTGCGCGCAATGCGTACGCGTATTGAATTTATTGTGCAGAAGAAAGATAAAATCACCTTGTGCGTCACCTCTACAGAATCTGGTGATGGTAAGACCTTCCTCTGTACCAACTTGGCTGCCATGTATGCCATGACGGGCAAAAAGACTATCTTGGTGGACTTGGATATCCGTAAACCGAATATTCATGAGAAACTGGGTTGGCAAAATGGTGTAGGTGTTACCAACTACCTCATTGGCGATTGCTCTATCGACGATATCATCTTAAAAGATACTCCGTTTGACTTTGATTTAGTCCGTGCTGGTACAGTGCCTCCTAACCCAGGTGAGTTGATTCACTCAGATACGTTGGCTCAGTTTATTGCATACCTAAAAGAGCACTATGACTTTATCATAATGGATACGTCGCCTATTGGTCAGGTTACAGATGCTTATTCGTTGATAGACCAGGCCGATACCACCTTGTTCGTTATCCGTTGCTTGCAAACAAGCAAGGCCATGTGCCGTTCTACACTGGAGCAGTTGCAAATTGACCACAGTCAGAAAATACATTTGGTACTCTCTGATATTCCTACTGATGGCTATCATGGTGGTTACAACTACACCTATGCATACGGCTACGGCTCCAAATATGGTTACGGAGGTTATGGTCGTGGTCGCTACGGCTATGGCTACGGCTATGGTTACGGCTACGGCTATGGTTACGGATATGGCTCCAATAAACATAAACACTCTCGATTGAGTGAGTATATGGGTAAACTGTTCGGTACTGATCAAGATCAGCAGAAACAGCACCACCAAACCAAGTATTACATCGAGGACGAAGAATAACCGAGGCCTACCAAGCGGTCGTAACGATCGCTTACGCCACGGAAAAATACCCAAACAGTATATATATTTTCCGTCTGCCAATACGACCCCTCAGTCTCTAGCAATGTGGCTGAGGGTTCGTTTTTCTTTTTTAACCAATATTGGTAGTCGTATCCGCCCTGTTTGAGTAGGGATATCATATAATATGCTTTTCTTTCGTTGTCATAAATCATCCTGTTCAACCCGTTTTCCATTTGGCCATAAAACAAGTCTCCTCCTATATATATTCCTCCGTCCCAGATAGGAGTTTCCATTGGTAGCCACCAATGAACGTACATATATTCCGCCTCGGTATCGATATCGTAACAACGTTCTGCGTTTATCACACACATGCCGTTGTGGTCGTATTCGTGCATATAATTACCCGTCGTGATTTTGTCAGGCATTAGAAATGCATGGTACTCACCTTCACCATAACGAATCCTATCTACATTATACCCCGCAAAATAGGTGCTGT
This sequence comes from Paludibacteraceae bacterium, assembly GCA_024399785.1. Lineage (GTDB taxonomy): Bacteria > Bacteroidota > Bacteroidia > Bacteroidales > Paludibacteraceae > Colicola. The sequence goes on along the minus strand of JAKSNM010000011.1, from coordinate 15,666 downwards.
AGATGTCCAAGTGACGGTATTCGTTACCGCCTTCAAACACCAACTTCTTTTGATCGGTCCAACTCAGTTTGTTGGCGAGAATATAGGTAGGATAGGGGGCTACCACTTCGTTGTCTAAACGGCCATTTTGTTGCACCACCAGTTTCACTTCTGTGGGATTCACTATATTCAACGCCTGCGTGTTCAAATCAATATCCACTTGCTGATATCGACGCGATATTTCTTTTACGGTATTGGGGGTGATGGATATGTGGGGAGTTACTATCTTTTCCACCACAGGTATCACCACACTCGCTACGGTTCGTTCTTCACCATCTTTTATCTCATAGATACGTACCAAATAGTTCCCGCTGGCAATGATTTGCATATCTTCATTAGGAAACGTGAAACGATAATGAGTGTAATTGACGCGTGTATTCATCGATGTGGCATAATCTACAATATCGTTTCTTGTGAAGCCTCGTACATAATCAAACGATTGCAAATCGTCCCGCTCACGTTTACTGTTCAGGTGCTCTACCGAATAACTATATTGCTTAATATCATGACTCAACTCGTCAAAGGATATAACGAAGGTATTGGCAGGATCACTACCGTCTATCACACCTTCGGCTGGCATGGTCAGATAATACCGCTTTGGATCAGCTGCTTTACCATTTTCAACTCTTTGTTGCCAATCCTCTACACTTTCTACTACCAAACTGCTTATTCCCTGCCCGATAGCCCTGGTTTGATATACTTGTGCAGCTAAACTGGTCAGACCTGTTAAACTAGTAATAATGAGTAAAAATCGCTTCATTGTTTTGTGATTATAACCAAAAATGTCTGCAAAATTACAAAATTTATTCTATTTCTGCAATTTTTATGCCAAAAAATTTGCGTATGTGAGAAAAAAGCAGTACCTTTGCACCCGCTTTTCAAAAGCAACATGGTGGTCTTAGCTCAGTTGGCAGAGCATCGGATTGTGGTTCCGAGTGTCGTGGGTTCGAGCCCCACATTCCACCCAAAGACGTCTCACGACGTCTTTTTTGCCACTTTGGCTCAGAGGTAGAGCAACGCATTCGTAATGCGTGGGTCCCCAGTTCGAATCTGGGAAGTGGCTCAAAAAAAATCCAGCGATACAAATGTGTCGCTGGATTTTTTGTCCTGTTACCATTGGTTATAGTGAATATTGTCTGTGTTGTATTTATCTTTTATCTCAGGCTGTTCATTAGGCACACCTATGGGGATAATACAAAGTGGAATAATATGCTCTGGCAACCCTAGTAGTTGCTGAGCTTGCATATAACGATTCGTCGGGTGCAGGCCTGTCCATACTGCCCCTAGTCCCATTGCATGTGCTGCCAATAAGATATTTTGCGTGGCGGCTGATACATCGTTTATCCAAAATGCCTGACCGTCTCCTTCTATGGCTTTGCTCAAATCCCCACAAGGAATAATGGCGCAAGCTGGATGGTTCGCACAGCGGCTATACGGAAAAGTCTCGCCCAACTGAGCCAGCAGACTGTCCTCTGTTACCACGATAAAGGCCCAAGGCTGGTGGTTCATGGCAGACGGAGCTGCCATCGCAGCACGGAGCAGAGTGTCAATTTGAGCTTGTGAAATCTTGTCACCTGTAAAATCGCGTACAGATACGCGCGTGAGAATGTTGTTAAATACCGAGTCCATAACTGTAGGATTTTTTGAATTGGTGCAGCTCAGCAACATAGCCACTGATGCTACGAATAGAATAAGTTTTTTCATGTTTATTTACCAATACAGAATTTGCTGAAAATATTATTTAATACCTCCTGTGAGGTGATTTGACCTGTTATCTCGCCTAATGCATTGAGACAGTCTTGCAGGTCTTCGCTCAATAACTCACCACTTAGTCCTTGCTGCAAACCTGCTTGCACTTGACGAATAGCACTCAGCGCTTTCATCAGTGCTTCATAGTGACGAATGGACGATATCACCGCTCCGTTTACTTGCAAATCACCTGCTTCCGCTACCAAGCGCGATTTCAACGGCTCTATCTCTCCCAACTTAGCAGAAATACACAGCTCACCCTCCATCGTTTTAATATCAGCTTTGCTATATACCTTGATCACATGCTCCCCCTCTATATCCTCTGTACCAGACGGGCTGTCCGATGTCGGGTCTATTAAATAAACGATAATCTGTGCTTTGCGAATGGCCTGTCTGCTGCGCTCTATGCCCATATTCTCAACTACGTCATCTGTGGCGCGTAATCCTGCTGTATCGATGAAACGAAATAGAATGCCATTAATAACCAATGTCTCTTCTATCGTGTCGCGCGTGGTGCCGTGTACATCGCTTACAATAGCGCGCTCCTCGCCCACTAACGCATTCAACAGGGTGGACTTACCCGCATTGGTTTGACCCACGATAGCTACAGGTATGCCGTTTTTGATGGCATTACCTGTTTGAAACGAGTCTGTTAATTGCACCAGCTTGCCCTCTATCTCGTCTGCTAATTGGTGTAATTGGCTGCGGTCGGCAAATTCCAGGTCCTCATGATCGGCAAAGTCAAGTTCAAGCTCCAGCAGCGATGTCAACTTCAATAATCGCTCGCGTAGTTGCGTCAATTCGCCAGATATACCGCCCCGCAATTGAGTAAGTGCCAATTGCGCTTCGGCTTGAGTCTGCGCTGCAATGATATCAGCTACAGCCTCTGCTTGCATCAGGTCCATCTTGCCATTTAGAAAAGCACGCTGAGTGAATTCCCCTGCACGTGCTGGACGTGCCCCCAAAGCTATCAAGCGGCGTTGCAACTCTTGCTGAATATAGATGCTGCCGTGGCAATTAAACTCCACCACATCTTCCCCCGTAAACGAGTGGGGGGCACGATAACTTATCACAACCAAATCATCCAAATGGGCTATTGGGCAGTAATGCACCTGACGATTCAGCGTACGACCACACAGCTGCTCTGCAAATGTGATGGCCTGTGGTCCAGACATGCGAACCACCGCTATCGCACCACAGCCATAGGGGGTAGAAAGGGCAATAATGGTATCTGTATCGATCATTTCTGTAGAAATATGACACAAAAGTACAAAAAAATTTGCATATATCCAAAAAAAAGTGTAATTTTGCACGATTTTTGACCTCAAGTCTCTGGCGATTGATGGTAGTTGGGGGCTGGCGAGTAGCGATACAAGCAAATGCCAACAACGAATAGTAGTGTATACTTTAGGTCTGTGTAACCATTAAAACCGTATTAAAATGGATTTGATGAAGATTGCCGAAGAGGCATTTGCTGGTGAGAAAAAAGAGTTCCCAGCGTTCAAGGCTGGTGACCAAATCACTGTTTCTTATCGTATTAAAGAGGGTAACAAGGAGCGTATTCAGGAGTTCCGTGGCGATGTGATTGCTATTCACGGCGACGAGGACAAGAAACGTTTCACTGTTCGCAAAATGTCGGGCAACGTAGGCGTAGAGCGTATCTTCCCTATGAACAGCCCATTCATTGAGAACATTATCGTTAACAAGTATGGTAAGGTTCGTCGCAGCAAATTGTATTATTTGCGTGACCTCACTGGTAAAAAGGCTCGTATTCAAGAGCGTCGCTTAAAATAAGTGCTCTGATACCAACCAGCATACAGAACCCCAACGAAACTTGGGGTTCTGTTAGTTTAGAGAAACGTCCTGTTATTATGATTCTGATATTTAGTGCGCCATCTGGCGCGGGCAAGTCCACTTTGGTGAATTATCTTCTTTCGCAACGCTCCGATTTGGAGTTCTCTGTGTCCTGCACTACACGTGCTCCACGCGGACATGAGCAACATGGTACAGAGTATTACTTTATTTCCAACGAGGAGTTCCTTCGTCGCGTGCATAACGAAGAATTTATAGAGTACGAAAATGTGTATGCGGGCACGTACTATGGCACATTAAAGAGCGAGATTGAGCGCATTGAGCAAAAAGGACACCATGTGGTGTTTGATGTGGATGTCAAAGGTGGCATCAATCTCAAAAACTACTTTGGTGACAAGGCGCTTAGTATATTCGTTGCCCCACCGTCTATTGATGAGTTACGCAAACGTTTGATTGGCCGTGCTACGGATAGTGCAGAAAAAATTGAAGAACGTGTTGCTAAAGCCGCTATTGAAATGCAGGACCAGCCTCAGTTTGATGTCACTATTGTGAACGATGATTTGGATAGGGCAAAAAAACAACTACTCCAAAAAGTAGCAGGCTTTTTGAAGTAGTTGGGATTTGTTTGTTTACCATTGCATATTTTTTGATTGATCCACCCAAATCAGTTTGGATGTGTTGTAGCCTCGTTGTTGTGCTTCGTTCAACACCGCTTGTGTTTTGATACCGTCTAACATAGGGGTGCGGCTGAGAATCCACAGATACTTGTCTGATTTGCTACCTACTAGTGCTACGGTGTAGTCGGCATCTAACATCAAGATGCGGTAGTCGCTGTAGAAAGGTCCAAAGAACGATACGCGGAGTAGGGCAGGCGTATCAGTTGTTTTGGCTTTGCCGATACTAACCTTCTCATTATCGCCTTTCCAACCTTTGTTCTCTACGCGGATGGTGCCATCAGTGTTGAGAGTGTAAAAAGCTGTACAATTGTCTCGATTTCGTTCAAACGAGTGATCGAAACGTGCAATCTCGTACCAGAAACCGAGATAACGATCCAAATCCACACTGGCGATTGGAGTGTTGTTCACGTTGTTGGATTTCTCACAAGCGCTTAGAGGAATCAGCATGCCTAATAAGGCAAAAAAAGAAAAAGATTTTTTCATAATTGTTTGTTGTTTAGGTTTGTTGTTGGTTTTTTTCTCGTGTTAGTCCACGATATGGTGGACAACACAAAATTTGTGCCAAAGATATGACCTTACTATTTTTAAGAATTAGGAGCCAAGATGCAGATGCAAATTGGCTCCTAATCGTTCGTTCATCCTATACTCACCGTATACTCACAGGTCGCTCACCTCAAAACTGACGATTGTTAAGGTTCTTCTATTGTAACTGCTGTGTGAAATACAGCGAGTCAGATAGGGGAGATGTTTGAATGAAAAGCAGGTCACGCAAGATGCGTTCCGGATGAACGGCACCCGTTTCCCAGAAATCGTTTCCTCCAGATGGTGTAGTACGTTTTGAGAATGAATATACCTGCCCTTGCTGATAGGCCTTAAACCACGTATGCTTTTCATCTATCCGAGCCAACTCGTCTAAACTATTCGCTTGCACGCCCACCCAAATATCGGCATTTTGAAAATCCCGAAGGATTTGTTCCGTCATCCGTGGAATAGATTGGGTGCGATTGTCATCGGCATAGCGGTAGCGGTAACCTGCATCTTTGAAGAGTTGTCCCATATATGTTTTACCTGCAGGCACATACCATGTGCCACGAAAATCTTGACCCGAGAGTATAGATAGTGCATCGGTCGATCGGTTAATTGGTCGATCGATTAATTGCTGATATGCTGCACAAACCTGTTGAAAAATGCTGTCTGCCTGTGCCAAACGACCCGTCAAAACTCCAAACACACGAATCCACTCCGCACGCGCCAGTGGATGATTCTCCTGCCACTCATTGATATACACAATCGGCAGCCCCAATTGACGCAACTGCTCGGGGGTTGCGTCGCCCTCGGCATAAGTGGATAGCAAAACGATATCGGGTTGCAGCAGCACTATTTGCTCGCGATTGGGCGACATACTATTGCCCAGGTCTGCTACCGAATCGGCTAGGGGAGTATAGACCAAATGGCGATCTGTAATCCCTACCAGCTCATCCATCGCAGCCAACTCCTTTATATATCCCACGTGCGTGCACGCGTTAGAGCAGATACGTCGATACGGCTGCGCAATCGTGTATCGCCCCATCACCTTGTCGGGCTGCCAGGGCGAATAAATCGTTAGCACTACGGACGAATCTGCCTGCTGTTGCAACTCAAACCCCGTGGCATAGCGATTGCCCTCGCGCACCGTAGAAGCAGCTGACGAAGTGCAGGCTGCCAGAACCAACGTGCTGAGGACTAAATAACAAAATGTGTAAATGTGTAAATGTGTAAATTTAGAGAACATTTAATACTTGCTCTTTGATTTGCTCCAGGATATCCTTCATCTGCACATCCAGTATCTGCATCTGCGACTCGTTCGACTTGCTTCCCAGCGTGTTAATCTCACGACCCATCTCCTGCGCAATGAACCCGAGTTTCTTGCCTACACCAGCTCCCTCTTGTGCCATCGTCTCGCGGAAATACTTAATATGATTGCGCAAACGCACCTTCTCCTCTGTTATATCCAGTTTTTCCAGATAATAAATCAATTCGGCTTCCAAACGTGACTTATCATAGGCCACCGCTACTTTCTTGTCGGCAGACGAACCATCGGTCAGTTTGCTCAGGTTATCCATCAGTCGTTCCTTTATCTTGTCAATGCGCCCTTTCTCCAGTGGCTCCACTTGCGCCAGCAAGGCTAATATACCATCCAACTTTTCTTGGAACATCTTTTCCAACGCTGCGCCTTCTTGCACGCGAAAAGCACGAAATGCCTCCAAAGCTTCTTTCAGAGCCCCTTCCAGCATCTTCCACTCCTCGTCTTCTATCGTAGCCACTGCATTGCTCTGTGCTACCACACCCGGCAAACGCAATACCGCCCCTACATAGTCCTGATTGGCAGGCATGCCCAACTGGCTTTGCAACTGCATGATCTGCTGATAGTAATAGGTGAACAACTCCTCGTTGATAGGCGTAACATCGTTGGCTGCCGCACTCCCGTCCAGGGGCTGTGTGTAAACCGTCACATCTACCTTCCCTCGCTCCAGAGGGGCGTTCAACAATGCACGTATATCGGCCTCTTTATCTCTGAAAAACGAAGCCAGTTTGAGATTCAAATCCAGTTGTTTGCTGTTCAAACTGCGAATCTCTACGATTGTCTTGTGGTCGGCAAATGTATATTCGGCTTTGCCGTAGCCTGTCATAGATTGTATCATGTTCTGCTTATTTAACGAATTTCAATGCTTAATACGCCTTCCATCGTCTGCAACTTCAGCCAATGATAAAAAGCTTTGTCTATATGTACGGTATAGGACTGTGAGGTAAACCGAATCGTGTTGTGCTCGCTCGCGTCTTTTATCTCTATGCTTAGTCCTGCCTTGCCTGCATGAGCCTTCACTTGTTCGGTCAGCTCCTCCGTCAGTTCCTTCGACACCTGCTCGATAGGTATCTTAATCACCAACTCCTCCAAATGCTTGTCCTGCACTTCTTGCAGCAACTCCACTTGTTGGATAGAGAACTCATATTCGGCTTCTTCTATTCCTTTCTCCTTAAACCACTGACGTCCCTTGCCTGCTTGTTGCAATGTACCTGTCAGATAGACATACACATTGGGTTTGAGCACAGGGGCCAGCTTGCTGTAGTTCTCGCCAAACAGCACAAAACTATACGACCCATCATAGTCGTCTATGGTGTACGTGCCGTATGGCATACCCGAACGTCCTGTCTTCTGCTCGGCCATCGTAACCAGTCCGCATAGGTGCATCGACTGATTCTGATGGGCTTCCACCAAACCTTTCAGCTTTTGATACACATCTATCGTACTTACCTCGCCATCGGCATTCTCTACCTCCTCGCTTACGCCTTGCCAATCTTTCAGGCAGATGCGGCGTTTGGATGATTTGGTGCCATCTCGTTTGGTCACCTCCACTTCTTTTTTGTGTTGGTCCAGCCAATTGAGATCTGCGCTGGTCACATTGCTCATGTGGCGCACCTCAAATTCATATTCATCCAATGGGTGTGCCGACAGGTAAATACCTATCAAATCCTTCTCTATATTCAGCCGCTCAATGGTGGTCATGTGCGGCGACTTGGGCAACTCGGGCTTCTGTATCTCTATCCCGCCATCCAATTCGCCAAACAGCGTGTTCTGCTGTTGCTGCTTGTCTTGCTGAAATCGGTTGCCGTAGCGCATCAGCACATCCAGGGTCTGCTCGCCTTTGTCATTCTCGCCCAGCAATTGCTCGCGGTAGATATCCTGAAAGCAGTCCAACGCGCCGCATTTGGCCAGGTTCTCTACCGTCTTGCGGTTGCAGGCTTGCAGGTTGACACGCTCCAAAAAATTATAAATAGAGGTGTATTTACCATTGGTCTCTCTTTCTTTCAATATAGCCTCCACTGCACCTTCTCCTACACCTTTCACGCCGCCCAGGCCAAAACGTATCGCACCTTGTGCATTCACGGTGAACGTCAGATCCGACTCGTTCACATCGGGCTCCAGCACGTCTATGCCCAAACTGCGACATTCGTCCATGTATTTGGTCACCGTTGTTATATCGTCTTTGGCTACCGTCAGGTTGGCTGCCATAAACTCGGCAGGGTAGTGCGCTTTCAAATAACCCGTCTGATAAGCCACCCACGCATAACAAGCCGCGTGCGATTTATTGAAGGCATACGATGCAAAGGCCTCCCAGTCGTGCCATATCTTCTCCAGTATCTTGGCGTCGTGTCCGTTCTTCACACCCCCTTCGATAAACTTGGGCTTCATCGCATCTACGATGTCCTTTTTCTTCTTACCCATTGCCTTACGCAACGCATCGCTCTCGCCTCGGGTGAAATTGGCCAACAAACGAGACAGCAGCATCACCTGCTCCTGATAGACCGTCACACCATACGTGTCTTTCAGGTATTTCTCCATCACGGGAATATCATACTTGATCTCCTCTTCGCCTTTCTTACGTTTGATAAAGGTGGGGATATACTCCAATGGACCTGGACGATACAGCGCGTTCATCGCTATCAAATCCGTTATCACGTTCGGCTGCAACTCCCTCAGGTACTTCTGCATGCCTGCCGACTCAAATTGGAACACGGCTACCGTCTTGCCTTCCGAGAACAGGCGATACGTCTCCGCATCGTCCAATGGGATATGATCTATATCTACCTCTTCGCCTTTGGCACGCTTAATCTGAGCCAGACACTCCTTGATAATCGTTAGGGTCTTCAGTCCCAAGAAGTCCATTTTAATCAGTCCCACACTCTCTACCACATGCCCGTCGTATTCCGTCACCAGCACACGTTTCTTGCTCTCTTTATCTTCCACCGAGGACAACGGCGCGAACTTGGTCAAGTCGTCTGCACCTATTATCACGCCGCACGCATGAATGCCTACCTGCCTGATCGTATCTTCCAACTGCTCAGCATAGGTCAGCATATCGCGTATGCCCGAGTCCGTGCCGTTCAGCAATGCTTTCAACTCATCTACATGCTGATAGCAGTTCTTCAGATTCACTTTCAGTGGCTTGCCTTTGGCGTCTTTCAGATTATCAGGAAAAGCATCGGGCACCAGTTTCTTAATATCATTCACCGTCTGCAACGGCACTCGCTGCACACGTCCCACATCAGCCAACGCCGATTTGGTGGCCATCGTGCCATACGTGATGATATGTGCCACATGCGTCTCGCCGTATTTCTTGCTCACCCAGTCCAGCACTTTGGCTCGCCCTGCATCATCAAAGTCTGTGTCTATATCGGGCAGGGAGATTCGGTCTGGATTCAAAAAACGCTCAAATAGCAAATCATATTTCAACGGATCCAAATCGGTGATATGCAAACAATAAGCTACTACCGAACCTGCTGCCGATCCACGGCCTGGACCTACACTTACCCCCAACTCCTCACGTGCGCCTTTAATAAAGTCCATCACGATCAAAAAATAACCAGGGAAGCCCATTGTCTTCATCACATGCAACTCAAACCGTATGCGGTCCTCTACCTCTTTGGGCAAGGGGTCGCCGTAACGTTGCTTCGCCCCCTGCATCGTCAGGTGCTTCAAATAGTCCGCCTCAAACTTAATGCGGTACAAACGGTCTATACCACCCAACTTCTTTATTTTCTTTGCCGCCTCATCGTCGGGTAGGGGATTCTCCCCGTTCTCGTCACTGGTGAATTCGGCGGTCAACTGCTCGGGGGTGTACTTCTTATGCCACTCGGCCTCGGTACCAAAATCCTCGGGAATAGGGAACAAAGGCATAATCGGGTCGCGGTCTATGTCGTATATCTCTACCTTATCCACTATCTCTTGCGTGTTCTCCAATGCCTCGGGCAGGTCCGCAAAGATAGCCGCCATCTCCTCGGGCGATTTCAACCACTCCTGCTTGGTGTAGTGCATGCGGTTCACATCATCTATATAGTGGTTCGTACTCAAACAAATCAGCCTGTCATGCGCCTCGGCATGCTCTTCCTCTACAAAGTGAGCATCGTTGGTGGCGATTATCTTCACGTTGTATTTCCTGGCCAAATCTACCAATACAGGATTCACTATCAACTGCTTCTGATACGTCTCCTGGTCCCCACCGGGTTTTTGGGTCTCGTGGCGCTGCAACTCGATATAGTAATCGTCCCCAAACAAGTTCTTGAACCACCGTATCGTCTCTTCCGCCTCTTTCATCTTGCCTTCCAGGATATACTGCGGCAATTCGCCACCCAGGCATGCGCTGGAACAAATCAATCCCTCGTGATACTGCTCCAACAGCCCTTTGTCGATACGCGGACTGTAATAATAGGCCTCGTCCATAAAGCCTTCCGACACAATCTTACACAGGTTATAATACCCCGTTATGTTCTTGGCCAGCAAGATCAAATGCCAACCCGAGCGGTCGATGATATATTCACGTCCCCAGCCGTTTATGGCTTTCTCGTCGCTATGACTCAGTCGTCCCCTGCGGGCGCAATAGGCTTCTACACCCACTATGGGCTTAAATGCTGCCTCACCTGCTTCTTTGCGTTTCTTGTTAATCCCTTTGCAGTAGTCCAGCAGCTCTTTTATGCCGTACATATTGCCGTGGTCGGTCAGGGCAATGGCAGGCATGCCACAGCGAATGGCCTTATCTACCAGTGCAGGCACTTTGCTCATGCCGTCCAGCACCGAGTAATGACTATGAACGTGTAGGTGTGTGAACATACTTAATCTGAAAATTCCATTAAATACGCTTTGATAAAGGCATCTATGTCGCCGTCCATCACTGCGTTCACATTGTGTGTCTCATAGTTGGTGCGGTGGTCCTTCACGCGACGGTCGTCAAATACATAACTGCGTATCTGACTGCCCCATTCAATCTTTTTCTTTCCTGCCTCTACTTTGGCGGCGGCTTGTCTGCGTTTCTCCAACTCCAACTCATACAACTGCGAGCGCAGGTGACGCAGCGCGTTCTCTCTGTTCTTGGGCTGGTCACGCGTCTCGGTGTTCTCTATCACTATCTCATCGGGCTGACCCGTTAGACAGTTGATGAACTTATAGTGCAACCGTACACCCGATTCTACTTTGTTCACGTTCTGTCCGCCTGCGCCTGAACTGCGGAACGTGTCCCAACTGATACCTGCGGGATTCACCTCTATCTCAATCGAGTCGTCTATCAGTGGCACTACAAACACACTCGCGAACGAGGTCATGCGCTTGCCTTGGGCGTTATACGGCGATACACGTACCAAACGATGCACCCCGTTCTCGCTTTTCAAATAGCCGTAGGCCATGTCGCCTTCTATGTTAAACGTCACAGTCTTAATGCCTGCCTCGTCGCCTTCCTGGAAATTGCTGATCGTCACTTTATAGTCGTGCTTCTCGCAATAGCGTTGATACATCCTCATCAGCTGCTCTGCCCAGTCCTGCGCCTCCGTACCCCCTGCGCCTGACACAATCTTCAATACAGCAGGCATGCTGTCCTCTTCGTGCGAAAGCATGTTCTTCATCTCCAGGTCCTCTACGGCTGTCAAAGCTGCACGATAGGCTGCATCTACATCCTCTTCGCTTACCAGCTCGTCTTTTACAAAGTCCCATGCCAGATTCAGTTCTTCTATCTTGCTCCGCACGCCCTCATACCCCTCTATCCAGCGTTTGATGCCTTTCACCTTGCGCATCTGCGCTTCGGCGGCCTTGGCGTCTTCCCAAAATCCAGGAGCCTGGGTGTGCAACTCTTCTTCTTGCAGTTCTACGCGCTTCGCGTCTATCTGCAGATATTGCTTCAACTTATCGGCGCGTACTTGTACGTCTTTTAATTGTTCGATGGTGATCATAGGGTCAAAATGCTTTATACAATTTTGGCTGGAATCAGTTTCTCACGTATGTTAATATAAATAATAGTCTCTTTGGCTGCAAAGGCGGTCTTCACATAGCCCATGCCTATCCCCACTTTGGTGGTGGGCAGCATAATGCCTGAGGTCACGTTGCCTATCTCCTTGCCTTCGGCGTCGCATATAGCATAGCCGTTTCTTGGTATAGCCCGCTCCTGCATCTCAAAATGCACCAGCTTACGGCTCACCCCTTCGGCTTTTTGTTTCAGCAAGAAGTCTTTGTCAATAAAGTCCTTCGCATCAAATTTGGTTATCCAACCCAGTCCTGCCTCTAGAGGCGAGGTCGTGTCGTCTATGTCGTGTCCGTATAGGCAGTACCACTTCTCCAAACGCAACGAGTCTCTTGCCCCCAGTCCAATAGGAGCCAAGCCAAACTCCTTACCTACTTCAAACAGTGCGTTCCATATCTGCAAACCGTCTTCCTTCTTAAAATACAACTCAAATCCGCCTGCACCTGTATAGCCTGTATTGCTCAGAATAACACCCTGTATTCCTGCGAACGACCATTCGCGGAAAGCGTAATAGGGTATAGCACTCAGATCCGCATCCGTCAGTCGTTGCAGCAGCTCGGTCGCTTTCGGACCCTGCACAGCCAATTGGCCGTACTTATCGCTCGCGTTCTCCAGCGTCAGTCCGTCAAAAGCCTTGGCTTGCTCTTGACACCAGGCCCAGTCCTTGTCTATGTTGCCTGCGTTCACTACCAGCAGGTACTTCGTCGTGGAGTACTTATAAATAATCAGGTCATCTACTATACCCCCTTTCCCGTTGGGGAAGCACGAGTACTGCGCCTTGCCTGCATCCAGCTTAGATACATCGTTCGTGGTGATATACTGTAAATAGTCCAGGGCTTTCTCGCCCTTTACCCAAAACTCACCCATGTGGCTCACGTCAAACACACCTACGCCTTCGCGTACTATACGGTGCTCTTCTTGAATACCTGTGGGATACTGTATGGGCATATTAAAGCTGGCGAACTCGGCCATGCGCGCACCCAACGCAATGTGGATGTCGGTAAAAGGAGTGGTTTTTAACATAACGATATGATATTTATTATTACTTGCATTGCTTTTTCCATCGACGGAATAGGTATATACTCCATCCGTGAGTGGAAATTCTCTCCGCCTGTGAATAGGTTGGGGCAGGGCAGACCCATAAAACTCAGCCGTGCGCCATCCGTGCCGCCTCTTATAGGTTGCACCTTGGGCGTCACCCCTGCTTCCTTCATCGCCCTCTTGGCCAGCTCAACGATATGCATACATGGCTCTATCTGCTCGCGCATGTTATAGTAACTGTCGTGCACCTCTATACTTACCGTACCTGCGCCCAGTTCCTTATTCAGTTCCTCGGCTGTCTCTCTCGCCAGCTGCTTGCGCTGCTCAAAACGCTCGCGGTCGTGGTCGCGTATGATATAGTTCAGCTCCGCATGCTCTACACTGCCTGACATACCCACCAGGTGAAAGAACCCCTCATACCCCTGTGTCGTGGCTGGCGTCTCCTGGGGTGGCAGCATACTCGCATACAATAGCGCAATCAGTTGGGCATTCTTCATCTTGTGATAGCCATAGCCTGGGTGTACATTCAGCCCCTCTATGCTCACTTTCATCCCTGCGGCGTTGAAGTTCTCAAACTCCAACTCACCTATCGCTCCGCCATCTACTGTATAAGCCCAGTCGGCGTTAAACTGCTTCACGTCAAAGAAATCGGCTCCGCGACCTATCTCCTCGTCGGGTGTGAAGCCTATCCGTACCGTGCCGTGCTTTATCTCGGGGTGGGCGATCAGGTACTCTATGGCAGATACGATCTCCGCTATACCTGCCTTGTCGTCTGCGCCCAATAGGGTGGTGCCGTCCGTCTCTATCACGTCCTGACCTTTATACACCCCCTCTTTCCTTTTCACGATACGTGGGTGTATATTCTCGCCCGACACATCGGGTGAGGTGTCCATGTGCGCGATAAAACCTATCGTCGGCTTGCCCTCTGTGTTGGCGGGCAGGGTGGCCATCACATAGCCCTGTTCACTCATCGTTATCTCGCTCAATCCCAGCTCGCGCAACTCATCTGCCAGATAGCGTGCCAGGTCCAACTGGCGCATTGTCGATGGCGTCGTTTCGGACGCCTCGTCCGAGGTGGTGTGAATACTCACGTACTTCAAAAATCGATCTACTATAGTCATATCTCTGTCTTATTGGGTCCTGTTACTATATTCATGTCCTGCCACCGCCCTTGTTCAAAGGCCAGTATATTGTCGCAAATGTTCTCGCACATCCTCAGTCTGTCTTCCATCGTCCCTGTCCCTACGTGGGGTGACAGCACTACATTATCCATCTCCAGCAGCTCGGGTGTTATCTGTGGCTCGTGCTCATACACATCCAGTGCTGCGCCTGCTATTGTCCCTTTCCGCAACGCTTCTACCAGGGCCTGCTCATCTACGTGTGCGCCGCGCGCGGTGTTGATAAGGTAGGCGGTCTTGCGCATCTTCTCCAGCTCGCGTTCACCAATCAGGTGATGCACCTCTTTCGTATAGGGCAGGTTCAGACTCACATAGTCGGCTGTCTCCAATAGTTCATCCATTGTCACATACCGTGCCGAGGGGTAGTCCGTGCGGGGGTGTCGGTTATGGTAGATCACCTGCATCCCAAACGCTTCTGCGCGGCGTGCCATGGCGCTGCCTATCCGTCCCATGCCCACTATACCCAGGGTCTTGCCGTATAGCGTGTGGCTCAGGTTATTCATCACACCCATCGGCTCGGTCCTCCCTTCGCGCAGCTTGCGGTCCAACTCGGCGGTGCGTCGGGCTATGCTGATCATCAGGGCAAAAGCCAACTCGGCGGTGGGCTCGACTACGGGTTGGGGTGTGTTGGTCACATAGATCCCGCGTTGTCGGCAACTATCCAGGTCTATGTTGTTATATCCCGCTCCGAAGTTGGCAATCAGTCTCAGCCGAGGCATCCTGTCTATCAGGGCTTTATCTACCCTGTAATCAAAGGTGGCTACCAGCACCTCCGCTTCTCTTGGGTCGGCACCTACAGGCAGCAGGCTGTGCCCCTGCAACCGCTTAAATCCCTCTTGTGGCAATATGGTCGTAAACGCTATTTGCATCCTCTGGAAGACTGGTGTCCCTTTGCGACTGCAAAGGTACAAAAAAATTTGCATATATGCAAATAAATATGCTGTAGGTGGCAAATTTTTTAGTCGACACTCGGTCGACAGTCTCTCGACACTCTCTCGAGGGTCGGCAAGGACCTGAAAAAGAATACTAATAAATATTACTATTTTTAAGAATTAGAAGCCAAAATGCAGATGCAAATTGGCTTCTAATCGTTCGTTCATCCTATATTCACCGTTCGTTTGCAGGTCGTCAACCTCAAAACTGACGATTATTAATACATTCCTAAAAAAAAACATTTTTTTTTGCAGATAAGCCGACAATAAACCCTCAGAATGCCCTATTGGTTGATATAAATATCAACTTATTGCCCTCAATATTTGCATATATCAATTTTTTTTTGTACCTTTGTGCGCTAATTTGGAGGAAAAGCGGTTCAACGCACGAAAATCATGAAACAACTCTGTATAA
>JAKSNM010000010.1 GCA_024399785.1 Paludibacteraceae bacterium | reverse complement strand
CCAAAAATTTGCATAATTCAAATATTTGTTGTAATTTTGCACGCTTTTTCGTGGATTGGGCTCGAATAAGACGCCCTAGGCAACGTATGAGTTCACTAGAACAGCAGCGTGAAAGACCTAGATAAGCCGCCCAGCACGTGTAACTTAATACATATTTATACAATGTACGCAATTGTAGATATGATGGGACAGCAAATGAAAGCCGAGGTAGGCAAAAAGCTGTTCATCAACCGCACAGAGGGCGACAAAGGTGCTGCTCTGGAATTTAACAAAGTCCTGTTCGTAGAAAACGAAGGCAAATTTAAAGTAGGTGCTCCTTATGTAAAGGGCGCAAAGGTAATTTGCGAAATTCTTGACAACGAATGCCGCGCAGAGAAAATCTTGGTATTCCACAAGAAACGCCGCAAAGGTTACAGAAAACTGAATGGTCACCGTCAAGATTTGACCAATGTTATTGTGAAAGAAATCGTTCTTGCTTAACGATTTCGGTTTAAAGTTTAAAGTTTAAAGTTTAAAGACTAGTAGATTATGGCACATAAGAAAGGTGTCGGTAGTTCTAAGAACGGCCGTGAATCAGAAAGCAAACGTCTTGGCGTGAAGATCTTTGGTGGTCAATTCGCTAAAGCAGGTAATATAATCGTTCGTCAACGTGGTACCCAACACAACCCAGGTGCAAACATGGGTATGGGTAGCGATCACACGCTATACGCACTATGCGATGGTATCGTGACTTTCACACGCAAACGCGACGATAAGTCCTATGTAAGCATTCAGCCCGTTGCCCAGGCTTAAGCTGGCAACCAAGTAACAACCATTCCTCCGCCATCAGGCGGGGGAATGTTGTGTATTCTAACGCGCGAGCGTGAGCGCATATATACACACGCAAGGGGCAATTAGACAATTAACCAATTAGCCAATTAATCAAACAACCAACTATACAATGTTAACATTAAAACAAATCTACGAAGACAAAGCCGCCATCGTGGCTGGTCTTGAAAAAAAACATTTCGCTGGAGCAGCAGAGGCCATTGACCAAGTGATTGCCCTAGATCAAGAGCGAAAAGCAGCCCAACAGCAAAAAGATGCTGCTGCTGCCGAAATGAACCAAATCAGCAAATCCATCGGTGCCCTAATGGCTAAAGGCGACAAAGCCGCTGCCGAAGAAGCCAAAGCCAAAACAGGCGCATTAAAAGACAATATCAAACAATACGACCAGGCCATGGCGGATGCCGAAGAGAAACAACGTCTGTTGCTGCTCACTATTCCTAACGTGCCATACGACATCGTTCCACAAGGCCGTTCTGCAGAAGACAACCTGGCCGTAAAAATGGGCGGTTGGGACATCAAACACGAATTGGTAGGCAACACCAAAGCTTTTGATGCAGACGGAGCCGCAGTCGCCCTGAAAGATTGGAAAGACGAATGGAACCCACAACCCGCCTTTGCCAAACTACCCCACTGGGAACTGGCTAAGAAATACAACCTGATAGACTTTGACCTGGGTGTAAAAATCTCAGGCGCAGGCTTCCCCGTCTATATCGGTCAAGGCGCACGCCTGCAACGCGCGCTAATCAATTTCTTCCTAGCCGAAGCCACCAAAGCTGGTTACACCGAGATTATGCCTCCTACCGTTGTGAACGCTGCCTCGGGTTACGGCACAGGACAATTGCCTGACAAAGAGGGACAAATGTACCATTGCGAAGTAGATGATTTATATCTGATACCTACAGCCGAGGTGCCTGTAACCAACCTCTATCGCGACGAAATAATCGACGAAGACCAATTGCCAATCAAAAACTGCGCTTATACCGAGTGCTTCCGTCGTGAGGCTGGCAGTTACGGCAAAGATGTGCGCGGACTGAACCGTTTGCACGAATTCTCCAAAATAGAAATCGTTCGCATCGACACCCCAGCCCATAGCGACGCCAGCCATCGTGAGATGTTGACCCACGTGGAAGGTTTGCTGCAGAAACTGGAGTTGCCCTATCGTATCCTACGCCTATGTGGTGGAGACATGAGTTTCACTGCCGCTATCTGCTACGACTTTGAGGTCTATAGCGAAGCACAACACCGTTGGTTGGAAGTATCCTCTACATCCAACTTCGACACCTATCAAGCCAATCGTCTGAAATGCCGCTACCGCAGCAAAGAAGACAAAAAAGTGCAGATAGCCCATACGCTGAATGGTAGTGCCCTCGCCCTGCCCCGTATTGTAGCAGCTCTGCTAGAGAACAACCAATGTGAGGAAGGCATCCGTATTCCAAAAGCACTACAACCCTACTTTGGGGCTGAGATGATACGATGAGTACAACTACATTAATCATATTGATTGCGAGCATCATTGTGCTGATATTCCTAGGCATGCTGGGAATGCAGCACATGACCTATCGTCAAGAGGAGAAAAAACGGCTTTTTGAACTACAAAAAGAGAGCAAAAAAGCCATCTCTCCTCTCCGCATGCGCGCCTACGAACGCTTGACCTTGCTGCTAGAGCGCACCGAGCCAGAAGCAATGATAAAAGAGATAATGGCCAGTCCCGATTGGACACAAAAAAGCATTCGAGACATACAACGCGAACTACTACAACGTCTCCGTTTGGAGTTTGACCACAACCTCAGCCAACAAGTTTATGTGAGTGACGAGGTGTGGCAACGCGTGATGCTAGCTCGCGATGAAATGGCTGCTTTTATCAACCAAATGGCCATTCAACTCAAACCGAACAGTTCCACAATGGACTACTTCAAGACAATGATTCAAGCCTATCACATGAACGGCGACACACCCCATGAGTTGGCACTACAAGCATTGAAGGATGAAGCACGCAGGCTACTATAACATATTGGTAAGCATCAGTCTATGTGTATGCAGTTGGGGTTGCATCGGTTGCCAGCCCGACACATCATGCAGAGAGAACCTAACCACAGGAGTGATAGGTGAATTGTATGAGACTATTTGGGACAGCATCACAGTGCAAGGCATAGGTGCTACTGATACACTATACAACAATGCCAAAAACGTAAAAAAAATCGTCTTACCCTTGCGTAATACACAAGATAGTACCCAGTTTGCCCTACTCTATCACGGACAAACAGACACGCTGACCATCCTTCACACCTACACACAAGCTTTCGTGAGTGTCGAATGTGGTTGCACCAACGAATACGAGATACTATCGGTTCACCACACTACACATTGGACCGACACTATTGAGATAGTAGAAACCGCCGTGCATCGTCACGGAAGCACCAACCTATACCTCAAAAGCAAGAAATGAGACGTGTGCTATACATATTGAGCCTATTGCTGTGCACCACCTTAGCCTATAGCAAACCGCATGTACCCGATAGTGTGATGCGGAAAAGCGGTTTGTATGTAGATCACATGAAGATATACAACGACTCGGCCATTTACCAAGGCATCAACCTAAAATTAGATTTATTCAATACGGTGTTCTATTTGGCCAAATACGAGGGCAAGATGCAAACCTATGAGATGGCTATGAACGTGCGTTTGAAACAACGATTCTTCCCCACCCTTGAATTGGGATATGCCAAGGGAGAGATAGGTCCTGGCAGCACGCTATGGAATGGTCAGGGTGGTTGGGCAAACGTAGGTTTGGACATCAATGGATTAAAGAAAAGTGCCAGTACACAAAATGGTTTGCTCGTGGGCATACGTGTGGGCACAGCCGTGCAGAGATACGACCTAACTAATGTTCCCATGAACGACCCTTATTGGCACGAGAACACTACTACTTCGTTTATAGATCGCTGGAGAACAGACTGCTGGGGAGAAGTGGTAGCAGGATGTCAAGTGCAAGTATATGGTGCCCTCATGATGGGTTGGTATATACGCCTAAAAATGTTGTTCACAAGAAAAATGAATGGTACAGATCCTGTACCTTACTACATACCAGGATTTGGTTACAGAGATATGACCCAATGGGGTATTAACTATTATATCGGATGGAAATTTTAGATTTAAATTTAGCGGCTAACAATATTCGCATACTAGCCGCAGCGATGGTAGAGAAAGCCAAGAGTGGTCACCCAGGCGGCGCTATGGGTGGAGCCGATTTTCTCAATGTATTGTACACCGAGTTTTTGGAATATGATCCCGAGAATCCCGCATGGGAGGCGCGCGACCGCTTTTTCCTGGATCCAGGGCATATGGCCCCTATGCTCTATGCAGAGTTGTGTTTAGCAGGTCTATACACATTGGATGAATTGCAAACGCTGCGTCAATGGGGCAGCGTAGTGCCTGGTCACCCCGAGCGCAATGTGATGCGTGGTATAGAGAACACCAGTGGACCATTGGGACAAGGTCACACTTACGCCGTGGGAGCAGCTATAGCAGCTAAGTGGTTCAACGCCCGCTTTGGAGAAATACACAACCCCACCATCTATACATTTATTTCTGATGGTGGCATACAAGAAGAAATATCACAAGGTGCAGGACGCCTGGCTGGTCACCTAGGACTAGATAACCTCATCATGTTCTATGATAGCAACGATATACAATTATCCACCCGTTGCGCTACTGTAACCAGCGAGGATGTTGCCAAGAAATACGAAGCATGGGGATGGTACGTGCAAGAAATAGCCGGTAACGACCCTGCAGCTATACGCGAAGCACTCACCAAAGCCAAATCCGAATCACACCGTCCTAGTTTGATTATAGGCCACACCACCATGGGAAAAGGTTGCGTTACTGCCGATGGCAAGAATTTTGAAGGTCAATGTTCCACCCATGGTCAACCCTTATCAAAAGCTGGAGTAGATATAGCAGCCACAATCCGTGGGCTAGGTGGCAATCCTGATACACCATTTACTATCTTCCCACAAGTAGCGCAACTATATGCCCAACGTCGCGAACAGTTGATTGCTCTCTGCAACCAACGCTATGCCGCCTATCATGAGTGGGCAGAACAAAATCCCGTATTAAAAAACGAATACGAAGCCTACATGTCGGGCGAAGTGCCCTGTGTAGATTGGAGCAAGATAAGTCAAAAAGACAACATCTCTACTCGTGCTGCCAGTGCCTCTGTATTAAGTTATTTGGCAGAAAACGTAGGGAATATGATTGTCAGCAGTGCCGATTTGAGCAATAGCGACAAAACCGATGGATTCTTGAAAAAAACCACCGAATTGAAAAAAGGCGATTTCAATGGTCGATTCTTACAAGCAGGCGTAAGCGAATTAACAATGGCTTGTGTAATGATAGGTATGAGCCTGCACGGGGGCATTATTCCCGCTTGCGGTACATTCTTTGTCTTTAGCGACTATATGAAACCTGCTATTCGAATGGCTGCCTTAATGGAAGTACCGGTCATCTTTATATGGAGCCACGATGCGTTCCGTGTAGGTGAAGATGGACCCACTCACGAGCCCGTAGAGCAAGAGGCACAGATACGTTTGTTGGAGAAGATGAAAAACCACAGTGGCCGCAATTCGCTCTTGGTGCTTCGTCCTGCTGATGCAGACGAGACAACTATGGCTTGGCGTACTGCATTTGAAAACACCAACACCCCAAGTGCACTTATCCTTAGCCGTCAAGATGTAGAGTCAATTAAAAATTTCGAACTGGAAAGCAATCACAACGACAAGGAGCTGCTAGATGCCGTACGCAAAGGAGCTTATATCGTAAGCAAAGATGATAATCCTCAAATAGTACTACTCGCTAGTGGTAGCGAAGTGAGCACGCTATTGGCTGGCGCCAAACTGCTGCGAGCAGAGGGAATACGCCTACAGATTGTGAGTGTACCTAGCGAAGGATTATTCCGCCAACAAAGTGCAGAATACCAACATAGCGTATTGCCACAAGATGTGAAACGTTTCGGTCTGACAGCGGGTCTGCCCTGCACACTAGAAGGTCTAGTTGGCGAAAATGGCAAAGTGTGGGGACTAGATAGTTTCGGTTTTTCCGCACCCTATAAGGTGTTGGATGAGAAATTAGGTTTCACCGCACAAAATGTATATGAACAAGTAAAAGCAATGCTATAATGGAATATAATTTCAAACAGATTGAGCAACAAGCACAAGCACGTTGGGAGAAAGCACAAGCATACAAGGCAAACAACCATAGCGACAAGAAACCCTATTACGTGCTGGACATGTTTCCTTATCCCAGTGGAGCAGGCTTGCATGTGGGTCACCCTCTAGGCTATATCGCTAGCGACATCTATGCGCGTTACAAACGTTTGCAAGGCTTCAATGTGCTGCACCCTATGGGATTTGACTCCTATGGTCTGCCCGCAGAACAATATGCTATTCAAACAGGGCAACACCCTGAAGTAACCACGATGAAGAACATCGATCGTTACATAGAACAACTAAAAAAGATCGGGTTCTGCTACGATTGGGACCGTGAGGTAAAAACCTGCGACCCCGAATTTTACAAATGGACACAGTGGGCATTTATCCAGATGTTCAACTCCTATTTCGATCCTGTGCAGCAGAAAGCACGCCCTATTGCGGAATTGGTGAAACATTTTGAGCAAACCGATGTCACATGGAACACACTAACCAAGAAACAGCAACAAGAGCGACTGATGAACTACCGTATCGCATACTTAAGCGACACGAAAGTGAATTGGTGCCCGAAATTAGGCACCGTGCTGGCCAACGATGAGGTCAGTGAAGGTTTGTCCGTCCGTGGCGGTTATCCTGTGGAGCAGCGTGTGATGCGCCAATGGAGCTTGCGCGTAAGCGCGTACGCCGGTCGGCTACTAGAAGGTCTTGACCGCATCGACTGGACTGATAGTCTCAAAGAAACACAACGCAATTGGATTGGCCGCAGCGAAGGTGCTGAAATGCAATTCAACATCAAAGGGCAAGAGGAACCTTTCACTATTTTTACTACTCGTGCAGATACGGTGTTTGGTGTCACATTTATGGTACTGGCTCCGGAAAGCGAATATGTGGCACGTGTGGTAATCGATGCACAAAAAGCCGAAGTTGAGGCATATCTCGACAGATGCAAGCATCGCACCGAACGCGAACGCATAGCCGACCGCAAAGTAACAGGTGTATTCACTGGTAGTTATGCCATCAACCCGCTCACCAATGCAGAAATACCAATCTATATCAGCGACTATGTACTCTCTGGCTACGGCACAGGAGCCATCATGGCGGTGCCTGCGCACGATAGTCGCGACTACGCATTTGCTAAACACTTCAACCTGCCTATTATACCCCTGATAGAAGGTGCCGATGTTTCCGAGCAGAGTTTTGATGCGAAAGAAGGCAAGATGATCAACTCAGGTTTCTTAAACGGCTTAGAGGTGAAGGAAGCTATTGCCAAGATGAAAGAATACATCACCAACACAGGTATCGGTCGTGTAAAAGTGAACTACCGCTTGCGTGATGCTATTTTTTCTCGTCAACGCTACTGGGGCGAGCCCTTCCCCGTTTATTACAAAGATGGCATGCCCTATATGATAGATGAAAAAGATCTGCCATTGATGTTGCCCGAAGTGGATAATTTCAAACCAACCGAAGACGGACGTCCTCCCCTGGGCAATGCCAAAGATTGGACTTACAAAGGCTATCCGCTAGAGTTGAACACCATGCCTGGCTTTGCAGGTAGTAGCGCTTATTACCTGCGCTATATGGACAACCACAATAGCGAGGCCTTGGTTGATAAAAACGTTAATGCCTATTGGCGACAAGTCAACCTATACATAGGCGGCACCGAGCATGCTACAGGCCACTTAATTTATAGTCGATTCTGGAATAAATTCCTCTACGACCTCGGATATATCTGCGAGGATGAGCCATTCCAAAAACTCATCAATCAGGGTATGATACAGGGACGCAGCAATTTCGTATATCGCTACATCGGTGAAGGTGCTACTGGAAACTTATATATCAGCTACAACTTGATTGACAATCCCGAATACAAAGGTAAAGTGCAACCTATTCACGTGAATGTGAATATCGTAAAAAATGATATACTAGATATCATGGCTTTCCGTAACTGGATGCCCGAATACAAAGACGCTCAGTTCGTCTATGCCGACGGCACTACTGATGAGGACAATCCCCATATAGGTACCCCTAGCGAAAAGCAATATATCTGCGGTTGGGCTGTAGAAAAAATGTCTAAGTCCATGTTCAATGTGGTAAATCCTGATGACGTTGTGGAGCAATATGGTGCCGACACCTTGCGCCTATACGAGATGTTCCTAGGTCCACTAGAAATGTCCAAGCCTTGGGATACCAACGGCATAGATGGTGTACATCGTTTCCTAAAGAAACTTTGGAGTATGTACGAAAATCCTAGCGACGAGCAACCATCCAAAGATGAACTCAAAAGTTTGCATAAACTCATCAAGAAAATTACCTGGGACATAGAGAACTTCTCGTTCAATACGTCTATACCAGCCTTTATGATAGCTCAAAATGAGTTAGCCACACTCAAATGCAATAAAAAAGCCATTTTGAGTCAAGTAGCTATTCTGCTCACACCTTATGCGCCCCATATAGCAGAGGCTATGTGGGCACAATGCGGCGAACAAGGTTTTGTAATAGATGCCCAGTGGCCCGTATGCAACGAGGAGTATCTCGTAGAAGATAATGTGAAATATCCTATACAATTCAATGGTAAAGTAAAATTCACCATTGAGTTAAGCAAGAGTGCCACCAAAGACGATGTCGAAAAAACTGTTATGGAGCACGCCGAGACCCAACGTCTATTAAACGGTGCTACGCCCAAGAAAGTGATTGTGGTGCCAGGACGAATAGTCAATATTGTAGTATAGACCACGAAAAAGGAGACCGTGTGGTCTCCTCTCGTGATCCAGCTGGGGCTCGAACCCAGGACCCCATCCTTAAAAGGGATGTGCTCTACCTGCTGAGCTACTGAATCATGCTTTATTTTTCAAAAGCGGCTGCAAAGGTACAACAATTTTTTGACCTGACCAAATTTTTTGACAAAAAAATGCTAATTTAATGCAAAAAAGATGAATATTAACCTCAAATACGAACGCAGACAGACCTCAACCACCCTTGTGGGGGGTCTTTCTATCGGGTCAGCCTACCCTATTCGTATCCAAACGATGGCGAATACATCTACCACCGATATTGATGCTTCTGTACAGCAGGCTATACGTTGCCAGCAAGCAGGAGCTGAATTACTAAGATACACCACCCAAGGAATACGCGAAGTGGAAGCTGTGGCAGAGATTCGTAAGCGAATCAAGGAAATGGGAGATGGCAAGTGGGAACTGCCCTTGGTTGCAGATATTCATTTTCGTAGCGATGTAGCCGACGCAGCCGCCGAGGTAGTAGAAAAAGTGCGCATCAATCCTGGCAACTACGCCAACGACCCCTCTACAATTCGCGAGCGGTTCACGCACCTGATTGACATCTGCAAAGCGCACCACACCGCCCTACGCATAGGTGTCAATCATGGCTCACTATCCCACCGCATCATGAACCAATATGGAGATACACCCGAAGGCATGGTGGCTTCATGCATGGAATTTCTACGCATAGCTGTGGAACAAGACTTTCACGATATTGTGCTTAGTATCAAAGCATCTAATACACATATCATGGTTGACACGGTACGTCTATTGGTGACTACCATGGACCAAGAGAACATGCACTTCCCCCTACACCTTGGCGTGACCGAAGCAGGCGAAGGAGAAGATGGCCGAGTGAAATCTGCAGTGGGCATAGGAGCACTATTGGCAGACGGTATAGGCGACACCGTGCGAGTAAGCCTGAGCGAAGAACCCGAATGCGAAATACCTGTGGCACAACAATTGGTAAACTATTTTACACAATCGGATAGTATTCGTTATTCCGAGCGTACCATAGTGAGCTACGACGAAGATAATCACGCCGTGTTCTATTACACCACCGACACCGACTGGACTACATTTGCCCTGCATGCCGCAGCAGAAACTGGGCGACTATTATGGCACTATCATAGTCAGAAATTGCAACTGCTCAATCCACATTTTTCTACCCAACAATTGGAGCAACTCAGCCAAGATATTCTGCAAGCCGCAGGCATCATACGCCATAAAGTAGAATTTGTGTCTTGCCCAGGTTGCGGACGAACGATGTTTGACTTACAAAAGACAGTTCAACAAATCAAAACCGCCTTCTCAACCATGCATTGTACATCGTCAATCGTCAACTTTCCTAAAATTGCCATCATGGGTTGTATCGTAAACGGACCCGGAGAAATGGCCGATGCCGACTACGGTTATGTAGGAGCAGGCAGAGATCGCATATCGCTATACAAGGGGAAGGAGTGTGTGCTAAAGAATATTCCCCAAGAACAAGCGGTAGAGAAATTAATTGAATTAATCAACCAACAATCATAAAATTCAAAATTAAAATCTAACAATTATGCTTAAAAGTCCTTTACAAATTGCACGACAAAGCTACCAACCCAAAATGCCAAAAGCATTAATGGGACAAGTAGTTTTGCGCGAGGGTCAAGCTACTCAATCAGTAGCCGACCAAGATGAAATCAAGTCATTGTTTCCTAACACGTATGGTCTGCCTGTTATTTCTTTGGATTCTGCCGAGCATGCTTCTGTACAGCATGCAGCAATGAACGTAGGTGTGATCTTAAGTGGCGGCCAAGCCCCTGGTGGACACAATGTGATTTGCGGATTATTTGATGGCCTGAAAAAGTTGAATCCAGATAACAAACTCTTTGGATTCTTAGGAGGTCCTAGCGGTTTGGTAGAAGGAAATTATCAAGAACTCACCGCTGACATCATCGATGAGTATCGCAACACGGGTGGATTTGATATCATCGGTTCCGGTCGTACCAAACTAGAAGAGACTTGGCAATTCGATAAGGGTATAGAAGTATGCCGTCAATTGGGTATCCAGGCTATTGTAATTATCGGTGGCGATGATAGCAACACCAATGCATGTGTATTGGCTGAATATTACATGCAGAAAAACTGCGGTATTCAAGTCATTGGTTGCCCCAAAACCATTGATGGTGACCTTAAGAACGAAATGATTGAGACCTCGTTCGGTTTTGATACAGCTTGCAAAGTATATAGTGAATTAATTGGTAACATCCAACGCGATGCCAACTCTGCTAAGAAATACTGGCACTTCATTCGTCTGATGGGCCGTAGTGCTAGCCATATTGCTCTAGAATGCGCTCTACAAAGCCAACCTAATATATGCATCATCTCCGAGGAGGTAGAAGCCAAGGATATGACCCTGCAAGATATTGTAGACCAAATTGCCCAAGTAGTAGCAGACCGCGCACAAGCTGGTCAAAACTTCGGTACAGTGCTTATTCCTGAGGGATTAATCGAGTTCATCCCTGCTATGCGTCGTTTGATTCAAGAGCTGAACGACCTATTGGCCAACAACGATGAGTTTGCATCTATGGAGGGTGACGATGCCAAACGTGAGTATATCAAGAGTATGCTCTCGCCTATCAGTTGCGAACTCTATCGCTCACTGCCTAAGGCTATTGCCAAACAACTCACCATGGATCGTGACCCTCACGGCAATGTGCAAGTAAGTCTTATCGAGACCGAGAAACTGTTGATTGAAATGGTAGGTAAGAAACTGGCACAAATGAAAGCAGCTGGCACCTATGTAGGTAAGTTTGCTACCCAACACCACTTCTTCGGTTACGAAGGCCGTTGCGCTATACCTAGCAATTTTGATGCAGACTATTGCTATAGCCTGGGTCAAACAGCTACTCAACTGATTAATAACGGAAAGACAGGTTATATGGCTGTAGTGCGCAACCTCACCAAACCTGCAATAGATTGGATAGCAGGTGGTGTACCTATCACGATGATGATGAATATGGAGAAACGAAACGGTAAAATGAAACCCGTGATTCAAAAAGCATTGGTTGACCTCAATGGCAAACCATTCCAATACCTAGAGGCTCATCGCGCCGATTGGGCAGATGCCGACATGGACTATATCTATCCAGGTCCTATCCAATATTATGGTCCTACCGAGGTTTGCGACCAACCTACCCACACCTTATTACTCGAAAATGCGTAAGTGGTGTATATTCATACTATTGTTTATCGCTAGACTGGCTTATGGTCAGTTTAGCGATGAGCAATTGTATCAGGCCTATATGCAAGGCAATCTAACGCTTTGGGGACAGTATATAGATGCGCAAGATTGGGACAAACTTACCCACAACGAGCGCAAACGACTGATTAACTACGAATATGGTTATATTCCCTTTTTAGCAGATCAAAAACGTATGCAAGAGGCTGCCAAATATCTGGTAAGTTACCAGCAACACCTCGCATGCGAGCGCGCGTATCTATCTAAGGCTGACTATACTGCCTATCTGTCAGCTGCCAGCGCCTATGCTTATTTACTAGACAAGAGTAAACTACTTAGCGAAGGCATGCAATCGTTCAAACTCGCGAAACAAGCGGTAGAGTTTGACCCGCACAATGTGATAGCTATGACACTAAAAGGCAATGTAGATTTCTATGCACCCAAACTGTTTGGGGGCAATAAGCAAAAAGCTATAGAGATGTTCTTAGAAGCAGAAAAATTGATGGAGCAAGATCCCAATTTTTACTATCTTTGGAACTTGCCAGCTATGCAACTGGCTATTGCTCAATGCTACGACAAGTTGGGCAACACCAACGCAGCGATGCAACAGGTCAACAAAATCTTGACAAAACACCCTAATTTCAAGTATGTTAAGCAAACTTATCTGCCCGAACTGAAGCAAAAGAAGCAGAAAAAGTAATTTTTTTGCCTAAAAATTTGCTCAAGTCAAAAAAAAGCAGTACTTTTGCACGCTCTTTCGTAGAGCATCGTGCCTAATGGTGTAATGGTAGCACTACAGATTCTGGTTCTGTCTGTCTGGGTTCGAGTCCTGGTTAGGCAACACGATGAAGGAATATTTCCCTTATTACAAACGCAACCTCAAGGTTGCGTTTCCTGTAATGATGACCCAAATAGGAGCATCATTGGTAGGGTTGTTTGACTCTATCATGGTAGGACATTACGCCACCGCCGACTTAGCGGCAGTAAGTTTCTCAAATGCTATTTTTTTCACGGTCATGGTGTTCAGCATGGGTGCGCTGATGGGTATCACACCTTTGATTGGCGTAGAAGTTGGCAGAGAAGCCAACGGTAAAGATTGTTCGTTACCTATTGCTTATATCTATCGCAACGGTGTAGTTTTCACGCTGTTATTAAGTGCCATCATGTTGGGCATTTTGGGTAGCATAATACCTTTTTTGCATCTATTTGGACAAGAAGACATAGTGGTACAAACGGCTAGACCTTATTATATACTTATTGTCATCTCGATTGTGCCATTTTTGTTCTTCTGTCTCTACAAACAGTTACTAGAAGGACTCGGCAACACCTGGATTGCGATGGTGATTACCCTGTGTATGAATTTACTCAACATAGGTCTCAACTATATTCTTATCTTTGGCAAACTGGGTTTCCCCGCTATGGGAGCTACGGGTGCAGGCATCGCCACTTTGGTTTCTCGTGCCATGATGCCTGTTATTTTTTGGGTTGTAGTGCGCTGTAAACAAGAGTGGAAACGCTATCGTCAATTTCGTGGTTTGCGTCTCTATGCGCCCTTGCGCGAAGGACTGAAACAACTTTGGCAAATTGGAGCACCTATTGGTTTGCAAACTACGATGGAAACTATTCTTTTCACCCTTTCCTTTATCATCATCGGTTGGCTAAACAAAGAA
Organism: Paludibacteraceae bacterium; assembly: GCA_024399785.1. GTDB lineage: Bacteria > Bacteroidota > Bacteroidia > Bacteroidales > Paludibacteraceae > Colicola. The sequence continues at coordinate 16,254 of JAKSNM010000010.1, read as the reverse complement.
TCGTTGGCAGCACACCAGATAGCCAATCAAATAGCCGATCTCACCTTTATGCTCGCTCTGGGCATCGGATCTGCCACTACTATACGCGTCAGCCACCAATTGGGCAAAGGCGACCTGCATGCTGTGCGTATGGCCTCGAATGCCAGCATACATCTCGTGCTGGCGATGAACACCATCGGAGCCGTGTTGATGATTAGTCTAAGAAATTATATTCCTTTGCTCTTTACAAACGATACCGAAGTCATTCCCATTGCTTCAGGTTTGATTTTGATAGCAGGTTTTTTCCAATATGCAGATGGATTACAATGCGTAGGAGCAGCCATGCTGCGCGGCATTACCGATGTCAAGATGCCTATGATTTATGCCACTATATCGTATCTGTTGATTTCCTTGCCATTAGGTCTATTGCTCATGTTCCCATGTGGACTGGGAGCACAGGGTATGTGGATTAGTTTTATCGTGGGCTTAAGTTGCGCAGCTATCTTGTTTCATATTCGTTTCCGTAAAAAATTGCATGAGATGCAAGAATAATTTGCGTATCTCGATTTTTTTTTGTATCTTTGCGCCCAAAATTGTAAGACACTATGTTACTTTATTTTGGGATGATACATCTAGCGGCTCTGTGTGGCCACAAAAAAGCCCAGTTGATGATTCAGGGGCAACGTGAGGTGTGGGACAAACTCAGCGCCATTAGCCACACAGATAATAGCCAGTGGATATGGTTTCACGTGTCGTCTGTAGGCGAATTTGAGCAAGCACGCCCTATTCTGGAGCGGCTTAGGGCCGAGCATACTCCTTACAAAGTATTGCTCACGTTCTTCTCCCCCTCTGGTTACGAGATGCGCAAAAATTACGATCAGGTGGATTTAGTTACCTATCTACCCTTTGCTACCAGAAGAAACGCGCAACGATTTCTCGCTATGGTGCAGCCCCAGAAAGCCATTTTTATCAAATACGAGTTCTGGCCAGCTTATCTCAAAGCATTACGCAAACAGGGTATAGCTACCTATATCATTGCTGCCATATTCCGCAAAAGCCAACTTTTCTTCAAACCTTGGGGAGGATGGTATCGCAATCTGTTGCGTTGTTTTACCCACTTATATGTGCAAGATGCAGACTCTCTCGATTTACTTTCCCAATATGGTATCACCAATGTAACCATAGCTGGCGACACCCGTTTCGATCGTGTCACCCGTATAGCCAACGACAGCAAGGATATACCTATCGCACAGGCCTTTCGCGAGTACACCAGTCTATTGTCCACTACCAATCAGCAACCCACTGTTATCGTAGCAGGCAGCACGTGGCCCGAAGACGAAAAGCTATTGGCACGCTATATGCAAGAGCGAGAAGATATTCGACTCATCTTGGTGCCACATGAGATACACGAGAAGCATCTGCACGATATATTCACTCTGTTTGAGGGGCAATTTATTCGCTATACCCGTGCTACACGGCGCAATATAGGTCAAACACGAGTGCTGCTGCTTGACACAATGGGCATGCTGAGCAGTGTATATAAATATGCAGACGTAGCCTATATTGGCGGAGGATTTGGTGATGGCATACACAACACATTGGAAGCAGCCGTATGGGGCATACCTGTGCTATTCGGCCCCAAACACCATAAGTTCCGCGAGGCAAAAGGTTTGCTTGAGGCAGGTGCATCCTATAGCGTAGCCAACTATGCTGAGTTTAAAGCCCACATGGATGAAGCGATAGTTCGACATCGTGAGATGGGGCAGCTGGCCAAGAACTATGTTCAAAGCGAACTTGGCGCTACGGAGATTATTTATGAAAGTTTGAAGTTTAATGTTTAAAGATCAAAGATAATGGCAAATATACAAAAACCCAGCATTCCTAAGGGTACACGAGATTTCAATCCCCTTGAGATGACCCGTAGAAACTATATTTTTCGTACCATTCAAGAGGTGTTTGCCCTCTATGGTTACCAACAAATAGAAACACCTGCCATGGAGCAGATGTCCACGCTGATGGGCAAATATGGCGAAGAAGGCGACAAACTGCTCTTCCGCATTCAAAATAGCGGCGAAAAAGCCAACGAAGCGCCTGAAAAAGGGTTGCGCTATGATTTGACCGTACCTTTTGCGCGTTTTGTCGTGCAACACCGCGAGGAACTGCAATTTCCCTTCCGTCGTTTCCAGATACAGCCCGTATGGCGTGCCGATCGTCCGCAAAAAGGGCGCTACCGCGAGTTCTACCAATGCGATGTGGATGTGATTGGCACCGAATCGTTGATGAGTGAAGTAGAACTGATCCAGATTGTAGAGCAGGTGTATCAGCGCTTTGGACTAAACGTATGTTTGCATCTGAACAACCGTAAGATACTGTCAGGCATAGCCGAAGTAATCGGCGCTCCCGACAAAATAGTGGATATCACTACCGCCATCGACAAACTTGAAAAGATAGGTCTCGACAACGTAAACAAAGAGTTGCAAGAACGGGGTTTGAGCGCAGCCGCAGTAGATAAACTGCAGCCTATACTTGCTCTTAGCGGCAGCAACCAAGACAAGCTAGCCACTATCGGCCAACTGCTCGCTGACAGCGAGATAGGTGCCAAAGGTGTAGAGGAGACATCCTGGATACTGGCCACATTACAAAACCTGCACGTTGGACTGCCCGTAGAACTAGACCTCACTTTGGCTCGCGGACTGAACTATTACACAGGTGCCATATTTGAAGTCAAAGCACTTGATGTACAAATAGGTTCCATCACCGGAGGTGGTCGATACGACAACCTGACAGGCATATTCGGCCTACCCCAAGTTAGCGGCGTAGGCATCAGTTTTGGAGCCGACCGTATCTATGATTGTCTTACCGAACTCAATCTCTATCCCGAGAGTATGCTGTCGCAGACACAAGTACTCTTTGTCACCTTCGGACAAGATGAACTATCCTATGCGGCAGCCGCAGCACGTACTTTGCGTCAGCAGGGTGTGCGTGTGGAAGTCTATCCCGAGCCTTGCAAGATGAAAAAGCAAATGGCATACGCCGATGCCAAACAGATACCTTGGGTAGCTATCGTTGGAGGGGACGAGATGGCCAACGGCACCGTAATGCTCAAGAACATGCTTACAGGCGAACAACAACAAGTAAAAATTGAAAATTTGAAATTCTAATGAAAGATACATCGACAGAATTTGACGAAGTGGTTGCACGATGCAGACGTGTCTATACGCTCAAGATGAAAGACTATGGTCCTTCATGGCGTATTATGCGTGTACAAACCGTCAACGACCAACTCTTTATCAAAGCCAAACGCATCCGCGAACTCGAAATGACGGGTGTCAACATGGTGGGGGACAGCATTGAGGGCGAGTTGATGGCCATTATCAACTACTCTATCATTGGCATTATTCAACTGCGTCACGGCTACGCCGACGAGACAGACATGACTGCCGAGCGCGCCACAGAACTATACGACCTCTATATTGCCGAGGCCAGAGACCTAATGCTAAAAAAGAATCATGACTACGGCGAGGCCTGGCGTGACATGTATGGCACCAGCCTAACCGACATCATTCTCACCAAAATCAATCGGAATAAATCAATTGCTGCCCACAACAACCAGACCCTGGTGTCCGAAGGTTGCGATGGTAACTATTTCGACATGCTCAACTATGCTGTGTTCTATCTAATTAAACTACAATGAAACAAGCCAAACACATACTGGGTTCTGTTACCAGAACATTATTAGCACTCACTTTTCTTTTCTCTGGCATGGTAAAAGCCGTAGATCCGCTCGGCACCACCTATAAGATAGAGGACTACCTCAAAGCTTTTGGCGGATTCTTTACAAGCCTGCTTCCCATGGCCGAACCTGCTGCTATCGCACTCATTGCCATTGAGTTTATCTTGGGTATCTGTCTGCTGCTGAATATCAAAACGCAGTGGACTGGTTGGATCAGTCTTGCTTTTTATCTTGTAATGACCCCCCTCACGCTCTATATTGCGCTCAACAATCCCGTAAGCGATTGTGGTTGCTTTGGCGATGCACTCATTCTGACCAACTGGCAGACTTTTTGGAAAAACATCGTGCTACTCGCTCTTGTAGTTATCCTATTGGTGTGCAAACGTGATATACCTAACACATGGATGCCGTGGATGGAAGGCCTGTTAACTGGGTTGGCTGCTGCAATGATTGGTGGATTCATGGTCTATAACCTGTTGCACTTGCCTATATGGGATTTCCGTCCATATAAGGTTGGCAACTATCTGCCCGAGTTAATGGAATATCCCGAGGATGCCGAGCCTGATCAATATGAGATAACCTTTGTATATGCACAAAATGGTGTAGAGCAGGAGTTCACCCTGGACAATTATCCCAAAGGCGACTCCACTTGGACTTTTGTACGGCAGAACAGCACCCTGATTAAAAAAGGCTATGAGCCCCCTATTCATGATTTTGAGATATTGAACGAGGACTACGACGATATCACCTACGATATCCTGGACAGCGAAGACAAAGTCACACTGGCTATTATGTACGACCTCGACAAGACCAATCGTCGCCAAGTGGATAAGCTCAACCATCTGGCTGAAACTATCCAGCAACAAGGAGGCATTTTCTATGCTGTAACAGGCAGTGGCAGTCAACAAATAGAGGATTGGAAAAATGAGACAGGCGCTACCTATCCTGTCTGCACATGCGATCCTGTCACATTAAAAACAATCGTTCGAGCCAATCCTGGTATTGTGGAAATACAAAACGGAACAGTAATTAACAAATATAATTTACGAAATCTATGAGAACAAAAATGGTCGCAGGCAACTGGAAAATGAACAAGACCCTGCAAGAAGGCATTGAACTAGCCAATCAACTGAAAAACGACGTCAAGAACCCTACATGTGCCGTAGTGATCGGTACTCCTTTCATTCATCTGGCTACTGTAGCCGAGTTGCTGAAAAACAGTCCTATTCAAGTGGCTGCTGAGAACTGCGCCGACAAAGAAAAAGGTGCTTTCACAGGTGAGGTGAGTGCTCAAATGGTGAAATCGACAGGTGCAGTCTACTGCATACTGGGCCATAGCGAGCGTCGTGCTTATTACCACGAGGACTATGCTATTCTGGCAGAGAAAGTTAAACTGGCCTTGGCTAACGGACTGAAAGTGATTTTCTGCATTGGTGAGGTAAAAGAAGAGCGCGAAGCTGGCAAACAAAACGAGGTAGTAGAGGCACAACTCAAAGGTAGTGTTTTCAACTTATCGGCCGAAGAGTGGAAAAATATCACACTGGCTTACGAACCCGTATGGGCTATTGGTACAGGTCTGACTGCTACCCCAGAGCAGGCACAGGAGATTCATGCCTATATCCGTTCGTTAGTGGCTAAGAACTACAATGCACAACTCGCTGACGATACCACTATACTCTACGGCGGTAGTTGCAACGAGAAGAATGCAGCTGAACTATTTGCTTGCCCCGACATAGATGGTGGTCTGATCGGTGGTGCTGCACTTGTGGCTGAGAAATTCGAAGCCATCATCGCTGCTCGCTAATTCCCAAAAGAGTCTAATTATGGCTTTGATTAAAACAATCAATCGCAATGGCGAGATACTAACCCCACGCATCGCCCAAGGCGTTCACATGATGGAGAACGCCACTGTGGTGGGCGATGTCACCATAGGTGAGGGTACTTCGCTGTGGTTCAATAGTGTGCTCCGTGGAGATGTCAATACCATCACCATCGGCAAACATTGCAACATACAGGATGGCAGCGTGCTGCACACGCTCTATCAAAAATCTACCATCACCCTGGGCGACTATGTGTCGGTAGGGCACAACGTGACTATTCACGGAGCGGATGTAGATGACTACGCCCTCATCGGCATGGGAGCCACCCTGTTAGATGGCGCTCATGTAGGTAAAGGAGCCATTGTCGCAGCGGGCGCATTGGTGCTGAAAGGCACACAGATAGGCGACTATGAGATTTGGGGAGGTGTACCTGCCAAATTCATCAAGAAAGCCGATCCTGCACAAACCGCTGAAATCAACGAAAAAATAGCAAACAATTACGCAATGTACGCATCTTGGTATGAAATTTAAACGTATCTTACTCAAACTCTCGGGCGAGAGCCTGATGGGGGCACAAGGTTATGGCATAGACCCCCAACGACTGAACCAATACGCACAGCAGATCAAAGCCTTGGCCGATCAAGGTGTTGAGATAGGCATCGTAATAGGTGGCGGCAATATATTCCGCGGATTGAGCGGTTCGCAAAAAGGTTTTGACCGTGTAAAAGGCGACCAAATGGGTATGCTGGCTACGGTTATCAACTCGCTGGCGCTCAGTTCGGCCCTGGAAGCATTAGGTCAGCCCGTACGTGTACTGACTGCTGCGCGAATGGAACCTATAGGCGATTTCTACAACAAAGCCAAGGCGCTGCGCTTGCTCGCCAAAGGCAATGTAGTGATTATGGCTGGTGGCACAGGCAATCCTTATTTCACCACCGACACAGCCTCTTCCCTGCGTGCTATTGAGATAGAAGCAGATGTGATGCTGAAAGGCACCCGTGTAGATGGCATCTATACTGCCGACCCAGAGAAAGATCCTACGGCCAGCAAATTCAAAGAAATCACCTACGATGAAGTGCTATCGCGTGGATTAAAAGTGATGGACCTGACAGCCATCTGCATGTGCAAAGAAAACAATATGCCTATCTATGTATTTGATATGGACACCGTGGGTAACCTGCAAAAGGTGATCAACGGTGAAGAAATAGGAACCCTCGTAAAACCCTAAGATTATGATTGAACCCAAACAAATCCAAGCCGATGCTTCCGACCAAATGGAGGCTGCTGTGATGTATCTAGACGACGCTTTGGCACATATCCGTGCTGGCAAAGCCAATCCTCGTATTCTGGACCCTATCCGAGTAGATTACTATGGTGCACCATCACCTTTGGCCAATGTGAGTACTATCACCACACCTGATGCTCGCACCATACAGATTCAACCATGGGAGAAGAATATGCTTGCCCCTATTGAGCGAGCACTCATCAACTCCAATATAGGTTTGGCTCCCAACAACAATGGTGAGTGCATCCGCCTTGTGTTGCCTCCATTGACTGAGGAACGTCGTCGCGAGTTGGCCAAGCAGTGCAAAAACGAGGCAGAGAACGCCAAAGTGAGCGTACGCAATGCACGTCGTGATGCTATTGAGTCGCTCAAAAAGCAAATCAAAGAAGGTCTGCCCGAAGATGCCGAAAAAGATGCCGAAGCCGAAGTGCAAAAACTGCACGATAGATTCGTTGCCAAGATAGACGAGAGCTACGCCAAGAAAGAAAAAGAAATCATGACCGTTTAATGCGTACACGCCTACACATACCTCTACTCATCTTCGCCCTGAGTGCCACATCTGTTTTTGCCCAAGATAAATGGAACAATTTTGTGGACAAGGTGATGCAGTGGCCTGTGATTGGTGTGGTCTATCCCACCTATGCTCCCGAGACCAACTGGTCGTTTGGAGCAGGCATGCAAGCATGCTTTAATATGCCACAAGAGTCCACCCCGTCCAATATCAAGTTCTCGGGATGTTATACGCTCAATCATCAGTGGCAACTCTATACCACGGGCACGCTCTACATGGCTGGGAAAGTGCCATGGATGCTCTATTTTGGTTTGCGTTACCGCGACTATCCTGATATCTATTTCGATTGGATAGACAACCAATGCTATGGCACCGCCTACGCTTCCAAACGGGGTGATATCACATTGCAGCCGCTGATTCGGCTGCCCAACAACTGGGCCGTAGGACCTATGGCTGATTTCATTCTCGAGCGCACCAACCTGTCCTCTGTAGATAATCTTTACCAAGGCAAAGACCGTGTGCTGATGTGGAGTTGGGGATTGGCTGCGCAATACGATTCACGAGACTATACACAATATGCCACCCAAGGCATGGCTTTTACGCTCTCGGGGCTCTATTATGAGCCTAAGTTGGGAGCAGATTATCGTGCATGGGACATTGAGGCCGATTTCAGGCATTACGTCACGCTGTGGCAACCCAAAGCACCCAAAAACGAATTTGACCGCGTCAATCGTTCCCTCATCTTTGCCTACCAGGTGCATGCAGAAGCCGTTTTGTCTAATCAGCCTATTGACAACATGCCTTTCCAAATCAAACCCATGTTGGGCGGAGATGAACTGCTGCGAGGCATCTTCTCAAATATGTACCGTGACAATGCCCTTTGGGCGGTGCAAACCGAACTGCGATTTCCTATCTATAGTATTTTACGCGGTACTGTCTTTGCTGGCATAGGCGATGTGTACAACACCGACCATTGGCAATGGACCGTACCTAAGATTGGCTACGGACTGGGACTACGCGTTGCCATCAATCGTGCCCATGTGAACGCACGTATTGACATTGCCCGCAACAATATAGATAAGGATTGGAGCGATTGGGACACTTATAGTGTGTATCTTACCGTGTCAGAAGCTTTTTAAATGCAAGGACTAGTCATTAAATCTACAGGCAGCAGCTACGAGGTACGCTTAGACGATGGCACTACCCTGGATTGCCACATCAAAGGCAATTTTCGCATTCGTGGCATTCGCACTACCAATCCTGTGGCCGTAGGTGATGTGGTGGAAGTAACCAGTCTGGGCGATGGTACCAATTGGATTACCAACATTACTCCGCGGCGCAACTATATCATCCGCCGCGCTACCAACCTGAGCAAACAAGCTCATATCCTGGCCGCCAACCTGGACCAGGTGCTGCTGTTGGTCACCATCAACCACCCTGCTACCTCGCTCACGTTCATCGACCGTTTTCTGGCTACGGCTGAGGCCTATCGTGTGCCTGTCGTGTTGGTAATCAACAAGGCCGACCTGCTCACGCCCCAAGAAAGAGAGCAGGCTCAACTATGGCAACAACTCTACACCTCGCTGGGCTATACCACGCTGTTAATCTCTGCGCAATGTCCTAATGATATAGCACATATCCGCCAGCAGTTAATAGGCAAAGTCAGCCTGTTAAGCGGCAACTCGGGGGTAGGTAAATCTACCTTATTAAATGCCCTGTTTGGTGAAGAAAAAACGCGTACAGGACAGATCTCCGACTCCCACGACAAGGGTATGCACACCACTACTTTCTCCCAGATGTACTCTCTGGACACCCATACATGGCTGATTGACACACCGGGTGTAAAAGGTTTTGGTGCCGTAGAGATGAATCAACACGAGGTCAGCCACTATTTCCGTGAGATCTTTCAGATTGGTCAGCAGTGCCGCTATAGCGACTGTTTGCACATGGGCGAACCTGGTTGCGCCGTAGTGCCAGCCGTGGAAACGGGGCAGATAGCCCTCTCGCGTTATGAGAGTTATGTCAGCCTGCTGGGCGATGACGAGGAAAATAAATACCGATAAGTATGGATATATTACGAATAGACGATTTCAACTACCCCTTGCCCGACGAGCGTATAGCCAAATATCCCCTCGCCCAACGCGACCATAGCCAGTTGCTGATCTATCGCGACGGAGTGGTCAATCAAGATGTTTTCTACCACATAGGCGACTATATACCCAGCCACTCGCTGCTGGTGTACAACAACACGCGTGTGATACAAGCCCGCTTGGTCTTCCATAAGTCCTCGGGAGCACGCATTGAGATTTTTTGCCTCGAACCCCTTGCGCCACACGACTATGCCCTCTCTCTGGGCAGTACCAATGGCTGCACGTGGAAATGTATGATTGGTAACCTGAAGAAATGGAAATCTGGGTCACTCACGCTTGCTACCGATCAGTTTGAACTCACCGCAGAACGACTATCCACCACGGGTAATACGCACGAAGTGCGTTTCACTTGGCGTAACCCCTCTCTCTCCTTTGCCGAGATACTGGATGCGATGGGTGAACTGCCTATTCCTCCCTATCTCAACCGCCCAACCGAGGAGAGTGACAAGACGACCTACCAGACCGTTTATTCCAAAATCAAAGGCAGCGTAGCTGCGCCTACGGCAGGGCTGCATTTCACCGACCAGGTGCTGAATGACTTGCGTCAGCGCGGGGTGCAAATGTCTGAACTCACGCTGCATGTAGGCGCAGGTACTTTCCAACCTGTCAAGACCGAAGATGCCAATCTGCACACGATGCATACCGAGATCATAGCAGTGCCCCGCCAAACCATCGTTGACATACGCGACCATGTGGGACATATCGTAGCCGTAGGCACTACCAGTATGCGTACCCTGGAGTCGCTCTATTTCATAGGAGAGACCTTGCAAATGCACGTCCCGCAATTTGCTCCTTACGAGGGCGAACATACCTTAACTACCGCGCAGAGTATGCAGCGTCTTTTGGACTATTTGGACCAAACGCACCAGGACACCTTGCATGCCGAGACACAGATCATGATCAAACCAGGCTACACGTTCCATGTAGTGGACCAGTTAATCACCAATTTCCACCAACCCAAATCTACGCTTTTGCTACTCGTAAGTGCCTTTGTCAAAGGCGATTGGCACACTATTTACGACTACGCTCTCAGCCATGATTTTCGTTTCCTCAGTTATGGAGATAGCAGCATACTCTTTCGGCGATGATTGATACCCATGCACATATAGACGATCCGCAATACCAGGACCATTTGGACGATTTTATCCGTCTGCAACAGCAGGCAGGTGTGGAGGCTATTATCGTACCTGGAGTAGATGAGACCAATATAGATGCCGTGTGGCAAACCTGTCAACAGTACCCCAACTATCTCTACCCTGCTATAGGTCTGCACCCTGAGAATATCCGTGAGGATTGGCAAACCCAACTCGCCACTATACACTCTAAACTTTCGGCTGCTTTCAACTTTCAACTTTCAACTTTCAACTATTATGCCATTGGCGAGATAGGTCTCGACTACCATTTTGACACCACTTACAAAGCCGAGCAACAAGCCGCTTTGCGCAAGCAACTGCATTGGGCTGTGCAATATGATCTGCCTGCTATCTTGCATGTGCGCGATGCTACCGAAGATGCCCTGGCTGTCCTGAAGGAATTTACGCCTTCTCTTCGTGGCGTGATGCACTGCTGGAGCGGTAGCGAAGAGGTAGCGCGAGAGATAGTGAACATGGGGTTATACCTGGGTATCGGGGGTATTATCACGTTTAAGAACTGCAAGTTGCGCGAGCATCTGGGGTCTATTCCATTGGAACGATTGGTTTTGGAGACCGATGCACCATATATGGCCCCTGTGCCTCATCGAGGCGAGCGTAACGAGAGCCGTTGGATAGCGTATGTGATAGACGAACTGAGTCGGATCTATGGCGTTGCTCCTGCCGAGATTGACCGTGTCACGACCCAAAATGCCAAGACCTTATTTCGGTTTTAATGCGTGTAAATGTCTTTTCCAGATAGCAAAATCTCACTTTTTTGCCAAATTATTTGCATATTTCAATTTTTTGTTGTAATTTTGCACGTTCTTACGAAAAAAAACACCGATGAGAGCTTTGCTCGAAATCGGAGAGGAGCAAATGCGAGCCGCCTCAAATCGCACAGCGATTTCACTTAGGCGAGCCATTTGCGACGAAGGAGAGATGCTCGAGTGGTTGAAGAGGCACGCCTGGAAAGCGTGTAAACTCCAAAAGGGTTTCCGGGGTTCGAATCCCCGTCTCTCCGCAAAGGAGACACAGATTTTGACACAGATGATTGGGGAATGCTCGCATTCCAACAGGCAGATGTGGCAAAAGATGTAGAGCCTTGCAAGGACGCTCCTGGCAAGGCGTGGGGATTACGAAGAAATCCCCGTCTCTGTACAAGAAGAGAGAAATCCCCGTCTCTGTACAAGAAGAGAGAAATCCCCGTCTCTCCGCAAAGGAAACAATAATTAACCCAATAACAAACAAACAAAATCCATTTACAATGAAAAAAGTATTCGCAACCCTTACGGTGCTGGCAATGCTGACCTTTGGTAGTGTTGCCGTTATGGCTCAAGAGGAAGCACAAGCTGCCCCTGAAGCAACAGAACAAGTTCAAGACGAAGCAGTAGAAGCCGCAGAGGCTCCTGCAGCAGAAGAAGTAGAGGCTCCTGCCGAGGAAGAAGGCGGTTTGGTAGCTCTGCACAAAACATTGAAAACCAAGTTTATTGAAGGTGGTGCAGGCTTTATGGCTGCTACCCTGCTCTGCTTGGTATTTGGTCTAGCACTCTGCATTGAGCGCATTATCTATTTGAGCTTGAGCAAAACCAACACCAAAGCTTTGCTACAAGATATCGAGAAAGCGTTGAACGAGAACGGTTTAGAGGCAGCTTTGGAGGTATGCCGCAATACCCGTGGTCCTGTGGCTAGTATTTTCTATCAAGGTCTTAGCCGTTACAACGAGGGCGTTGATGTAGTTGAGAAAACCGTTGCTTCTTACGGTGGTGTACAACTAGGTTTGTTGGAGAAGAACCTGAGCTGGATCAGCCTGTTTATCTCTATTGCTCCATCTTTAGGTTTCTTGGGAACCATCATCGGTATGATTGAGGCTTTCGATAAGATTCAACAAGTGGGTGATATCTCGGCTACCGTTGTGGCTGGTGGTATCAAGGTGGCTCTGTTGACCACTCTGCTCGGTTTGATTATCGCTATTATCCTGCAATTGTTCTACAACTATATCCTTAGTGTGATTGAGGGTCTGGTTAACGAGATGGAAGACAGTTCTATCAGCCTGTTGGATATCGTGGTTGAGTACGACAAGAAAAACAAAAAATAAGCTGCAACTATGAAAGATTATAAAATGGTTCCTAAAATTGCCCTTTGGGCACTGATGGGCTTGGGCATTATCTGCTCGGTAATGTTCTTCTTCCTCGGTGGTTCAGAAGGTCAATTGGAAGTAGCGGGTGATTTCCTGGAAATACCCTACTTCACCAATTTGTTCCTTGTGTGGAACTATATCTTGGTGTTCCTGGTTTGCCTGGTCACTTTGGCTGTGGTAGTGTGGGAATTTATCAAGTTGTATAAGGTGGACCAAAAGAAAGCCATGCGCGGTTTATTTGTAGTGATTGGTTTCATTGCGTTAATCGTTATCTGCTGGCTTTTGGGCAGTCCTGACGAAGTAAAGATACTCGGTTACGAGGGTTCGGACAATGTAGGCGGTATGGCTCGTTTGAGTGACGCGTGCATGTATTTGACCTATATACTGGTATTGGCTACAGTTGCTACTCTCATCTGGGGCGTTATCCACACTAAAAAACTGAAATAATAGGTGTAAAAACTAAGTATTCTAAGAATCATGGCAAAGAAAATTCCACAGATAAATGCCAGTTCTATGGCAGACATCTCTTTCTTGCTGCTCATATTCTTCTTGGTCACCACCTCGATGGATGTGAATCAGGGTTTGGCACGTCGTTTGCCTGCCCCTATTCCACCTGATCAGAAAGTAGAAGATACCGATATCAACAAGCGCAACCTGATGGTGGTGAAGATCAATTCGATGAACCAGTTGATGGTGCAAGGTCAGTTGATGGACGTTAAGCAACTAAGAGAAGAAGCCAAAAAGTTCATAAAGAACGAGAATGATGACACGTGGTATCCCAAGTTGTTTGAGGAGGATTTTGGTGCTCCATTTGGTGTATTGAAATATACCAAAGAGCATGTTATCTCTGTGCAAAACGACGTGGATACGCAATACCAAGCCTATCTGAACGTTCAAAACGAACTGGTGGCTGCTTACAATGAACTGCGTGACGAGTGCGCACGCAAATATTTCCACACGGCTTACAACGATCTGGACGAGGACACGCAAAAGCGTATTCAGAAGATCTATCCTCAAAAGATTTCCGAGGCTGAGCCTAAAAACTACGGAGGAAACTAATATGGCTAAGATACGTAGAAATGACAAACGTGAGATGCCTGCTTTGAACACCAGTTCACTGCCCGATATCATCTTTATGCTACTGTTCTTCTTCATGTCGGTTACCTCTATGAAAGAGGTCTCGCTTAAAGTGCAGTTCACCAACCCTCAGGCTACTGAACTCACTAAGTTGGAGAAGAAATCATTGGTGCGTTATATCTATGTAGGTACGCCTACATCTGAGTTCCGCAAACAGTATGGTGCTGAGTCGCGTATTCAGTTAGACGATGCCTTTGCGGATAAGCGTGAGATAGGAGACTATATCATCAACGAGCGTTCGGCTATGAAGGAGCAGGACCAAGGTTTGATGACGGTTAGCATCAAGGCTGACAAAGAGACTCGTATGGGTATCATTGCCGATATCAAACAAGAGCTCCGTCGCGCGTATGCGCTTAAGATCAGCTACGCTGCTACCCAACGTACCAGTTACTAATAACTACCATTTCATTCACAATGCATCGTAGGGGTTTCGACCGCTGCGGTGCATTATGGTGTTTTATGAAGCAATTAAAAGCCATAGCATTGTGGTTATACCGCATTATTCTATATCCCATAATAGATAATCCGATATTCTTTCTATACACTTTTTTCATCAACGAAGAGTTGATGATTTTTAGCAATATCTATGCGGGTTATCTCAATTGGTTTTTAGGCACCTTGCTTCCTTTGTTTGATGGATATATCTTCTGCATCCTGGCTTCTATCCTCAAGCGGATTCGCATGCGTGGTTTAGTCTGGGCTGTCTATACCGCCATCACGTTGGGTGAGACCTTTAGCCTCTTCTGTTACCAATCGCAATATTCCATACACGTGCTTCAATTGGTCATGCAGACCACAGGTCAAGAGTCTTCGGAATTTATCGCCAGCACCCTTCACACAGCAGCGCCATGGTTGGCCCTGGCCGTAGTAGCCATGTGTTGGCTGCTGGCTTGGGGAGTGCATTGGATACACAACACCTATTCTCCTGATTGGGGCAAGCGTATTTGGCGAGTGATGGTGTTTGCTATGGTCATTTGGTCTGGCACACGCGAGATACCTCAGTATGTGCGCATCGGTCGCTCATTTAGCGAGCACACCACCACGCTGTTGGGTGACTCTCAACACATGCCCCGTTTAAGCAGTTGTTATGTTCGTTTTTTCTACTCTATCGCCTTTAACTATGTCTCCGCCAAAGAATTGGATTTGCTGGTAGATGTAGTAGCGCAGACGACGGTGAACAGTTGCAGCAACAACTGTCCTGCTATTGTACTGATTTTGGGCGAATCATTTAGCAAGTACCATACACCTCTCTACAACCCTGAGAGTTTGCCTGTTTCGCCATATCTGACGGCTTTGGAAAGAAGTGGGAACCTGTATCTGCATCAAGATGCCGTATCGTGTTCCAACCTCACATCTGTGGTGATGAAAAATATCTTTTCCACCTGGAATGACGATGATGAAGATTCAGACATTCATCATACGCTCTTCCCCGCAGTATTTAGAAAAGCAGGATACAAAGTCTTTTTCATCTCCAACCAATTCTGCGCCAATACTGGTGATATATGGAACACAATCGGTGGCACTATTTTTAATCACCCAACACTAAACCAACTTCAATTTGACTTCCGCAATACCTGTCTATATCCTTACGATGGTGATTTGCTACAAGCCATGCCCAGCGTTGCCAGTCTGACAGCCCAACCCTCTCTGCTGATTTTTCATGTTATGGGGCAACATGTTAAGTACGAAGAGCGCTATCCTGCCTCTTTTGAGTGCTTCAAGCCCGATATGGTTACCACCAAGTTTGGTGGTCAGCACGCACGTGAGATAGCGGCACATTATGCCAATGCCACCCTCTATAATGATAGTGTGATTGGAGCGTTGTGGAATCAATTAAAAGACCAAGACGTAATAGCGATCTATCTCAGCGACCATGGAGAAGAGCTGTTTGATTGGCGCAATTTTTACGAGCGAAGCGACATCAGTCATCTGAATAAATGTGTGGCGAAATACCAATTGGATATACCTATGATGTTTATGGTTAGTGATTTGTTTAAGGCTAACCATCCTGATGAGATGGCAGCTATTGAGCAATGCTTGGACCAACCTTTTATTTCCAGCAATTTGTTCCACCTGCTCTTCCATCTGGCGGGTATTAATCATATTGACTATGAGGCCAAACGCGATTTACTCTCGCCCAACTACGACCCCACTTTGCCACGCATCGTAGGCAATGGCGTGAACTATGATCAACTAGATTGAATACAAAAATTTCAGAGCGGTGACTGCTGTGCCTCATAGTTCCCCGCTCGCTCGAGGTGTTCGATGCCCCTCGCTCGCCGCCTAAACAGCACTCTGTGCGTCTAAACAACAAAATAACATGAAAAATATTTGCACATATCAAATTTTTTTTGTACTTTTGCGTCACA
>JAKSNM010000001.1 GCA_024399785.1 Paludibacteraceae bacterium | reverse complement strand
TAGGGCAAGGAGAGTTGGAGAATTGACACAAAAAACTACACAGTGCGACAGGTACACTGTGTAGTTTTTTTTAGTGCAAAATTTGCATATATCAAAATTCAGAAAGGTACTGCTTAATTTGACTTCTTAGTGGTTCAATATCCTTTTCTATAACGGACCAAACATGCCCTGGACTAATCGCATAATACCCATGCACTAAAACATGACGCATAGAGATAATATCACGCCAATTAGTAAGAGGATGTTTCTGCTTAAATTCAATAGAAAGCATATAAGCAGCTTCTCCTATTATCTCAATGTTCTTCACCAAAGCGAAATACAAGATGGGATTGTTTTGCACATCTGTTAATGTCTTTCCTTTAGAAAAGTCCTGCAAATTGTGGATACTTTGCATGATATGCTCTAATCGACCTTTATCTCTAATTGGCTCTCTCATAAATCAGTAACTTATCTTGATTAACAGATTCTTTAGCAAAAGGCATCAAACCATTTTCCTCTACCATATCCACAGGACGTCCCAATGTGTCAGAAAGTTCATTCATGATATGACACATAGTCAGCAGAGACAAATTGTCGGTATCTGAGTATGTTACCAACAGATCAATATCGCTATCAGATGTTTCTTCTCCTCGCGAGCAAGATCCGAATAGATATGCCCGTTCGATAGGTTGTGTAGCGAAATACTGCTGTATTTTAGGTATCATATTTTGCACTTCAGCACTCGTCATATTTTTTCTTCCATTTTTGTTTTTCGACTGCAAAGGTACAACAAATATTTGGAATCTGCAAATATTTTTGAGAAAGAATTTGGTTATATCAAAAAAATGTAGTACCTTTGCGGTCGAATTCGTTAAATTTCCTATTGTAAACTATGCCGAATTCGTTAAATTTTCTATTAAAAGTTATGCCGAATTCGTTAAATAACGCATTATGAAAAGAAAAATCTACAATCAACTATTAGATTGGAAACATACTAGTCAAGGACATTCGGCCGCAATGGTCGAAGGAGCACGCCGCATAGGCAAGAGCTATATTGTGGAACAATTTGCCAAAAATGAATATGATTCATATATATTGGTTGACTTCAACCATTTAGGCAAAGAGGAATTTGATTTATTTGACCATTTTTTGCACAATACAGACGAATTTCTTCGCATGCTGCAATTGCATTACGGAGTGCACCTAGTGGAGCGTAAGTCTTGCATTATATTTGATGAGGTGCAACTCTATCCTCAAGCACGGGCAGCCATTAAATATTTAGTTGCTGATGGCAGGTACGACTATATTGAAACAGGGTCATTGATTCGCATTAAAAAGAACGTCAAGGATATTGTTATTCCCAGCGAGGAGATTTCTTTGCGTATGTTCCCTATGGATTTTGAAGAGTTCTTGTGGGCGATTGGTGAAGATATGCTAATGCCATATATAGTTGAGTGTTTTAACGCTGCTAAACCTATGGGACCTATTCATCGCAAAGCAATGGAGTTATGGCGTTTGTATATGTTGATTGGTGGTATGCCGCAAGTGGTAAGTAGGTGGGTCGCATCGGGTGATTTTCGGCAAGTTGAATATGAAAAACGTACTATACTAAATTTGTACGAAAATGATATTCATCAATATGCTACAGGAGCAGAAGCTAAAGCAGTGGCTATTTTTCAAGACTTACCTGGTCAGTTGCAGCGACATGAACGCTATTTTCAAATGTCCGATTTGGGTCCATCAGCTAGATATATTAATTACGAAAGTGCCTTCTTTTGGTTGCGTGATTCGGGCATAGTCAATATCTGCTGGAACACCACCGAACCTAGCGTCGGTTTACGTCTCAATACAGACCGCACGCGTCTGAAATGTTATATGGGTGATACAGGTTTGTTGGTCAGTATGGCTTTTGATGCCAATGGTCAGGTGCCTACTGAAATTTATGAAAAAATTCGTTTAGGCAAGTTGGAGGCCAATCTCGGATTGGTAGTTGAAAACATGGTAGCCCAAATGCTTAAAGCTAGAGATAGGCGGTTATATTTTTATTGCACACCCGAAACAACCAGTGTCGATTCTAAAATGGAAATTGATTTTTTAGTAGCAAAGGCTTCTATTACGTCTCGTCATAATATTTGTCCTATTGAAGTCAAGTCAGGTCGAGGAACGCTTTCTTTGAAGTCATTATCTAAGTTCATCAATAAGTATCGTGAACAACTTCACATGTGCTATGTGTTGTACGATGGTGATGTTTGCCAAAAAGAAGGTATTATGTATCTTCCTCTCTATATGACGTCTCTTCTATAATTATTTGAGGATTGAGGGAGGTTTTTGTATTCCCAACTTTGCAATTTGGAAATAAATTTGGATATATCATAAAAATTTTGTACTTTTGTGGCCTAAAATGAGCAGATAGAACTATGTACCCCTGTAAATACTCACGCTGGCGCATCAACTGGCGCATCAGACAAATGGCCCGCAAACTAAAACACGAGCAACTGGTAAGCAACAACACCGTGTTTCTGGTAATGCTGTCGGGCGGAGTATGGTTCGCCCACAAACTATTTGACGCCCTGGGCGACATAGACAATCCCGTATATTATATAAAAGGTCACTCCTACACCAACAACACTCGTGGCGAGTTTCACTGGGAACTGCTGCCCGAGGAGGATTTGAGCCAAAAAGATATCGTGATAATAGACGACATCTGCGACTCAGGCGAGACCCTGCGCGCTGCATACGCCAGCCTAAAAGACCACAGCAAGAGCCTGATGGCCGTAACACTGCTGAAACGAGTGCCCTGCATGAACGAGCCAGAAATGAATCTATACAGCTGCATAGACGACAACACAAAAGACTACTTCGTAGGCTGCGGACTAGACGACAACGGACATAGCCGTCTGTTGCGCTATATAGGAACATGCTAAAAAAGAAACAATATATAAACTAAAAACAATTAATCATCATGCAACAAATCATCTTGAAACGTGGTTTAGACCTACCCATAGATGGCAAAGCGGAATGCACACTAGGCAGTGTGAACCGCCCCGACATCTTTCGGATAGTGCCCGACCACTATGCTGGCATCACGCCTAAACTGGACGTGAAGGTTGGCGACAAAGTGAAAGCAGGCAGCCCCCTGTTTCACGACAAGACATTTGCTCAGATGCTGTTCACATCGCCCGTTAGCGGCGAAGTAGCAGAGATAGTACGCGGAGACCGCCGCAAGATACTATCCATCAACATCAAAGCAGATGCCAAGATTGAATACATTGATTTCAAGTTTAAAGTTGAAAGTTTAAAGTTGAAAGAAGATGTAAGAGATCTATTGTTACAATCTGGTTTGTGGCCCCTAATCAAGCAGCGCCCTTACGCCTGTATCGCGTTGCCCAACAAAGAGCCTCAAGCTATCTTTATCTCCACTTTCTGCTCCGCACCTCTCGCACCCGACTTTGAGTGGGTACTGAAAGGACAAGGATCGATGCTGCAAACCGCCATCTCGGCCCTGAGCCAGATAGCCACCGTGTATGTAGGCATCAAAGCAGGCGCTGCCGCTACGGAGTTTCGCGCCCTGAAGGACTGCGTGCTATATGAAGTAGCAGGCGCACACCCAGCAGGAAACGTAGGCGTACAAATCAACCACATACGCCCTATGCGCCAAGGCGAGACTATCTGGACCATTGGCATACAAGACCTGGCGTTGATAGGCAAGTTCCTGGCCACTGGCAAAGTGGACATGCAAAAGAAAGTAGCCCTGGCTGGCCCAATGGCATACGGTCGTCAGTACTATAACGTGCTGCCTGGTATGCCCGTATCGGCTATACTAAAAGCTAATTTCCACCGCGAAGCCCCCTGCCGCATGATAGCAGGCAATGTGCTGGACGGTAAACAGATAGACCTGGACAACATCATCAACCCATACAACAACCTGTACACCGTGATAGCCGAAGGTAGCGACAAACACGAGTTCATGGGTTGGATGCTGCCCCGCCTGCGCGACTTCCACTTCGGCAATACCGACCCAGGCAAGATGCTGGACTGCAAATGCCTGCGCTGGCTATTCGGCCCACGTCAATATCAATGGGATGCACGCCTGAAAGGCGGCCGTCGCGCCATCATCGTAAGTGGCGAATACGACAAAGTGTTCCCCATGGATATCTACCCAGAGCAACTAATCAAAGCTATGATCGCACTAAACCTGGACAAGATGATAGAACTGGGTGCCAGCGAAGTAGCTCCTGAGGACTTTGCGCTATGCGAATATGTATGTACCAGTAAAATGCCCCTGCAAGCTATTGTACGCGAGGCATTGGACTATATGAGAAAGGAGATTGAATAATGGAAAAGTTTTATAATCTCTGGAAAAAGTTCGGCAAGAACTTTGAACAAGGCGGCAAGTTGGAGAACCTGAGCAGTTTCTACGACGCCTTTGACACCTTCCTGTTCACGCCCAACACCACGGCCAAGAAAACAGGAAGTCAGATACACGACGGCAGCGACAGCAAACGCACCATGATACTGGTTGTGCTGGCATTGGTGCCCTGCGCTCTGTTCGGTATGTTCAACGTAGGTTATCAACATCTGTTGGCTACAGGTCAATTGGCAGCAGGCATCACCGCCTGCCTATGGTGGAAAGCCCTGGGCTTTGGTATATTGGCTGTATTGCCCCTGTACCTGGTAAGCTATATAGTAGGTCTGGGCATTGAGTTTATCGTAGCCCAAATGAAGCACGAAGAGGTAGCAGAAGGTTACCTGGTAACAGGTTTCATCCTGCCCCTGATATTGCCTATCAACACCCCCCTATGGCAAGTAGCTATTGCTACCGCATTTGCGGTGATCTTTGCCAAAGAGGTATTTGGCGGCACAGGCTATAACATCTTTAACGTAGCCTTGATCGCTCGTGCCTTCCTATTCTTCGCCTACCCCAGCAGCATGACGGGCGACAGCGTATTCGTTCGCATTGGCTCCACCTGGGGTTGGGACGGCGCACAAGCCGTAGATGGCTTCTCGGGCGCCACTACCCTGACCCAACTGAGCACGGGCATAGCTGCCCAAACCGACTGCGCCAGCATCTGGGCCAGCATCAACGGCTTGATGCCCGGTTGCGTAGGTGAGACCTGCGTGTGGGCTATACTGTTGGGTGCTATCCTGCTAATCGCTACGGGTGTAGCCAGTTGGAAAGTGATGGTATCCATCATCGCCACCGCTGGTATTACCGCCTATCTATTCAACGCCTTTGGTCCCGACACCGCTATTGCACACTTCCCATGGTATATGCAACTGTTGAACGGCGGCCTATTGTTCGGCGCTGTGTTTATGGCAACCGACCCTGTTACCTCGGCTCGCACCGAGTGTGGCAAATGGATCTATGGCGTGCTGATTGGTTTCATCGTGATCGTGGTACGTGTGCTGAACCCTGGTTTCCCAGAGGGCATGATGCTGGCTATCTTGCTTGGTAATGCATTTGCACCACTGATTGACTGGTGTGTAATTCGTAAAAACATTAAAAAACGTCTAAAAAGAGCATAACTATGGCAAAACAATTTGTATGTAAAGTATGTGGTTATGTCCACATTGGAGACAAAGCTCCTGATAGTTGTCCGCAATGCCAGCAGAGCAACTGCTTTGAACCTATGAAGAAAGGAGTATCTACAGACTCTAATGCTTATACGATAACGTATGCTACAATTCTGGTAGTGATAGTAGCCGTGCTCTTGGCCGTAGTGAGCCAAGTGATGAAACCTCGTCAGGAGGCTAATGCTCGATTGGACGTGCAAAAGCAAATACTGACGGCACTGAATGTAGATTTTTCCAATAGCGACCCTGCTGCCCTGTATGAGCAAATAGTAGAGGAACAAGCCCTAGGCGACAAAAAACTATTTATCGCCCACATCGATGGCGCCACCAAGTATGTTCTCCCCCTGAAAGGCCAAGGCCTGTGGGGCGGCATCTGGGGTTATGTAGCGCTGGATGAGGACAAGAACACTGTTTATGGCATTAACTTCGGCCACGAAGGCGAGACCCCGGGTCTGGGTGCAGAAATCACCACCGAGAACTTCCGCAGCCGTTTCTTTGGCAAACATATCAAAGATGCACAAGGTCGCCTGCGCAGCGTAGCTGTGCTCAAACCTGGCAAAGCTGCCGAAGAAGGACAAGAACAAGTAGATGCCTGGGCAGGAGCTACCATCACATCAACTGGTGTGAACGATATGTTGCTGGGCTCGCTAAATGAATATGCTGAGTTCTTGAACGAGAACGTAAACGAAGAAAAGGAGGTAGAAGATGCTGAGTAAACAAACCAAAGAGGCCTTTCTGGGCCCGTTGAACGCCAACAACCCTGTGCTGGTACAGATACTGGGTATCTGCTCGGCACTGGCCGTAACGGTGCAACTGAAACCCGCACTTGTGATGGGTATATCGGTCACCATCATTGTGGCACTATCGAACGTAGTGATATCGCTGATACGTAAATCGATTCCTATGCGAATTCGTATCATCGTGCAACTAGTAGTGGTAGCAGCGCTGGTAACCATCGTAAGCGAAGTGCTGAAAGCCTTTGCATACGACGTGGCTATGCAGCTAAGCGTGTATATCGGTCTGATCATCACCAACTGTATCCTGATGGGACGCCTGGAAGCGTTTGCCATGACCAACAATGTGAAAGATTCACTGATGGACGGTCTGGGCAACGGACTGGGCTACGCCATGATACTGGTGATTGTAGCTTTCGTACGTGAACTGCTGGGTAGCGGCAAATTGCTGGGATTCCAAGTGATACCCCAATGGTGCTACGACCACGGATACAGCAACTGCGGTATGATGCTGATGCCCGCTATGGCATTGATTTTAGTAGGATGTGTAATCTGGGCGCACCGCTCAATAAATGAGGAGAAAAAATAATGGAACACGCACTTAGTCTTTTCGTTCGCTCTATCTTTGCGGACAATATGATTTTCGCCTTCTTCCTGGGTATGTGCTCATACCTGGCCGTGTCGAAGGACGTAAAAACCGCTGCTGGTTTGGGCGTGGCTGTTATTTTTGTGCAGACCATCACCCTGCCTATCAACTACCTGCTACAGGTGCATGTATTGGCACCTCTGGGCTTGGGCTATCTGAGTTTCATCCTCTTTATTGCTGTGATAGCTGCTATCGTGCAATTGGTGGAGATGATAGTAGAGAAGGTCAGCCCCTCGCTCTATAACTCACTGGGTATCTTCCTGCCCCTGATCGCTGTGAACTGCGCTATCATGGGTGGCAGCCTGTTTATGCAACAACGTGTCTTGCTGGATCCCGAGAACGTAAAAGCTATCGCCAACCTCGGCGACGCTTTCGCTTTCGCTGTTGGTAGCGGTCTGGGATGGATGCTGGCTATTGTATGCTTGGCAGGAATACGCGAGAAAATGGAGTATAACGACGTACCAAAGCCCCTGCAAGGCATCGGCATCACCTTCATCACCGTTGGTCTGATGGCGTTGGCTTTCATGTGCTTTAGCGGACTAAACATCTAATAGGAGGAATCAACAATGGATATACAAGCAATCATATATGCAGTAGTAGTATTTCTAGTGGTGATACTCCTGCTGGTAGTAGTGCTGCTGGTCGCCAAACGTTTCTTGGTAGCCAGCGGAGATGTAAAAGTAACGGTGAACGGCGACAAGGAGTTTCAGATTCCTGCTGGCGGCACATTGCTCGCCTCGATGGGCGCAGCGGGTGTACACCTGCCCTCTGCCTGCGGCGGAAAAGGTAGTTGCGGTCAGTGCAAATGCCAAGTGTTGGAAGGCGGCGGCGAGATACTGCCTACCGAAACCGTACACTTTAGCCGTAAACAGCAAAAAGACCACTGGCGTCTGGGTTGCCAAGTGAAGGTAAAGAACGACCTGCAACTCAAAATAGACGAGTCTATACTGGGCGTCAAAGAGTGGGAGTGCGAAGTAATCAGCAACAAGAACGTGGCTACCTTCATCAAAGAGTTTAAGGTGCAGCTGCCTAAGGGCGAGCACATGAACTTTGAGCCAGGCAGCTATGCGCAGATTCGTATTCCTGAGTACGATATCGACTACGATCGCGATATGGACAAGAGCCTGATAGGCGACCTGTATCTGCCTGCATGGAAAAACTTCGGTCTGTTTGGCCTGAAACAAAAGAACACCGAGGCTACTATCCGGGCCTACTCTATGGCCAACTATCCCGACGAGGGCGATATCATCACATTGACGGTGCGTATCGCTACGCCACCTTTCAAACCCAAAGACCAGTGCCCCAACGGACCTGAGTTCCAGGATGTGCCTTGCGGTATAGCCTCAACCTATATCTTCTCGCTCAAACCTGGCGACAAGGTAGTGATGAGTGGCCCTTATGGTGAGTTCCACCCTGTATATGACAGCAAACGCGAGATGATTTGGGTAGGTGGTGGTGCTGGTATGGCTCCACTGCGTGCGCAGATCATGCACATGCTCAAGACCCGTCAGTGCCGCGACCGCGAGATGCACTATTTCTACGGCGCACGCGCCATAGACGAGGTGTTCTTCCTGGACGATTTCCTGCAATTGGAAAAGGATTTCCCCAATTTCCATTTCCACTTGGCACTAGACCGTCCCGACCCCAAAGCCGATGGACTGGGTATCAAATACACCGCTGGATTCATCGCACCTGTGATGGGCGACACCTATCTGAAGCAACACGATGCTCCTGAAGATATCGAATACTATCTATGCGGTCCCCCAATGATGGCCAAGACCGTAGTTGACCTACTCCACTCGCTGGGTGTAGCCGACGAAGATATACGCTTTGATAACTTCGGCGCATAAAAAAAAAATGATGGACCGTTACGTACACCTGCTAAGCGAGCGCTTTCCCAATCGCAGCGCAGTGAATACTGAGATCATCAACCTAAAGGCGATACTCAGTTTACCCAAAGGCACCGAGCATTTCGTAAGTGATTTGCACGGTGCCAGTAACGCGTTCATACACATGCTCAAGAACGCATCAGGTGTGCTACGCCACAAAGTGGACGAACTATACCAAGACACTATCTCCGAGCAGGAGAAGCGCGCCCTGTGCGCCCTGATCTACTACCCAGACGAACGTCTGGAACTAATCAAAAACGGCGAGATCAATCCCGCCAACGAACTGCCACAAGACCTCATCGCTAATGCTCAAGCAGAGGTCTTGAACCTGTGGTACCACCGCCGACTGACCCAAGTGACCGATGTGGCCAGGGCCGTGACAGTGAAATACTCGCGCTCAAAAGTGCGCAAACTATTGCCCAAGCACTTCGCCTATATCATAGAAGAACTGCTGCACGAGAGTTCAATCGAGCGCGACCACAACCACTATTACAACGCTATCATCAACGGCATCATACAAACAGGCAGCGGAGACGACCTGCTGATTGAGATGTCCTATCTCATACATGTACTCACCATCGACACCCTGCATATCGTAGGCGATATATTCGACCGCGGACCTGGTGCCGCCAAGATATTGGATGTGTTGTCCACCATGCACGACTACGACATACAATGGGGCAACCACGATATACTATGGATGGGAGCCGCAATGGGCAATCGTGCCCTGATAGCCACGATGCTGCGCGTGAGCATACGCTACGCCAATATCGAGTCGCTGGAGGAAGGCTATGGCATCAACCTGTTGCCCCTGGCCAATTTTGCCATCGAGACCTATGGCAACGACCCCTGCACCATATGGCAGACACGCGACTTTGAGAACAACCCCCGCCTGACCCGCTCCGCCCAACTGATGGCTAAGATGCACAAGGCGGCTTCTATACTGCAATTCAAACTAGAAGGGCAGACCATCCTGCGCCACCCCGAGTGGCAAATGCATAGCCGCCTGTTACTGGACAAAATAGATTACACCCAGGGCACCATCACCCTGGGCGAACACACCTACCCTCTAACCGATAGCTACCTGCCCACAATCGACCCCGCCGACCCCTATCGACTAAGCGAGGAAGAGGAGGAACTGATGGTTCAACTGGAGCGTTCGCTGCGTAAGTCGGAGAAACTGCAGAAACACCTGCGGCTGCTCTACCACCACGGTTCGCTCTATCTGGTGCGCAACGGCTTTTTGCTCTACCACGCCGCTATACCTATGAACGCCGACGGATCATTCACCGCCGTAGATGTATGCGGACAAACCGTAGCAGGACGAGCCCTGATGCAACGCACCGACGAGATCATACGCTGCGCCTATTTCGGGCAAGGCACCGCACAAGCCAATGCACTGGACTATATGCTCTATTTATGGTGCGGACCCCAATCGCCCCTTTATAACAAGGACCAGATGACCACCTTTGAACGCTATTTCCTGGCCGACAAAGCCCTGAGCGAGGAGCAGAAAGGTGCCTATTACACCCTGGCTAACCAGGAGCAGACCTGCCGCACTATCTTGACTGAATTTGGACTGAACCCCGACACGGGGCGTATCATCAACGGACATATACCCGTAAAAACCATCAAAGGCGAGAGCCCGATGCGCGCCAACGGCAAACGCTTTGTGATAGACGGCGGATTCTCTAAACCCTATCAGGAAAAAACAGGCATAGCAGGCTATACGCTGATCTACAACAGCCACGGCATACAACTGGTAGAACACGAGGAGTTCGAGAGCCGCCAACAGGCTATCCTCTCTGGCTGCGATGTGCATAGCCACACCCTGCTGCAGGACTTCTCGGGCCATCGTATGCGCATTACCGACACCGACCTGGGCGTAGAACTGCGCCAACAGATAGCCGACCTGGAAAAACTGCGCGATGCCTACATGGCTGGTGAGATACAAGAGAGGTAAGTTTAGACGGCTGACGCCTGTTTAGAGTTTAGAGTTTAGAGACAATGAGAAAGATATTGACACCAGCCAGATGTATCGGCATTACTATTTTAGTAGCTGCTTTGGTTTTTTGTTGCGATATGGACCATTGGTTAGACCGTGGTCAGTCTAAGCAGCCCTACCCCGTAGATATCTACTATATCTGCTCTACCAATGTACTATCCAGCCAAGATGAGCAAGGCAACGAGGTGTATAACGCCACACTCACGCAAGCCGAGAAAGAACTGCTGGACCAGGAGATCAACTATATGCAAGGGCAGCTGTGCGACAGCATGAACTGGTTCGCACCCCATTATCACCAATACACCATGTCTGCTATATCGCAGTGTGCAGACACTTTTTCACGCGCCTATCAAATCGCCCTAAACGATGTGCAAGCGCAATTCACCGATTACTTGCGACACCAGAACAAACGCCGTCCGTTCTTTCTGGTAGGTTTCAGCCAGGGAGCCATGTTCATACCCGCCCTGCTCGACCAGATGCGCGACAAAGACTATCAACGCTGTCTGGGCGCGTATATGATGGGGTATAGATTGAGCCAAGAGGACCTGGCTTTGCGGCATATCGAACCTGCCCAATCGGCCATAGAGGGTAAACTAATCTCCTACAACACCTGCTGCTCGGTAAACCAACAATGGGACTTTGTGTCCCAGGGGGCAGCCACCTGTATCAATCCCCTGAACTGGACTACCGACCCCACCCCCGCTACATTGATCTGGCAGAACGACACGATAGCATGCGCCATAGACACCAGTGCCTGTATCCTGGTCTGCAACGCCGACAGCATGCGCTATTTCATCGCGGAACTGAGTCCATGGATTCCTCGCGGATGCTTGCACCACTGGGATATATTGTGGTATAACGAAGCCATCAAACAAAACATGCACACACGTGCGCAAGCCTACTATGAATAACGCCAACTAATGCAGGCGTGGGCTATTTAAGCCACTGTAAAAATTCCTCTGTATTGATGGTAAAAGCCATAGCGGCACCCTCAGGGTTGCCTGCTGGATCCAGGCGCACGAAATAAGGCTGGGCATTGCTACCAAAACGCTCGCGCTGCAAGCGTGCAAATTCCTCGCCATCCTCTATGCCATTGCCGTTGTCATCACGGCGCGAATCGACATAGAGCATGATATACACATAGTCCTGCAACCGCGTTTGCACCGCACTATCAGCCAGGACATACTGCTCCATCTTTCTACAATTGACACAACCATAACCTGTGAAATCCACCACAATCGGTTTATTCACTTGTCGGGCATAAGCCAGGCCCTGTTCATAGTCGTAATACACCTCACGCTCCACTGCCATAGGTGGCGCAAAAGCCGCTATGGCGCGAACAGGTGCGCCCCATAAACCAGGTACCAGATAGAGGGCAAAGGCCCAACTGGCCACTGCCAGCACCTTGCCTACCCAACTCTTGCGAATCAAATAGATTCCCAAACCCGCAAAGCAGGCTACCCACAGCGCAATAAAAAGCCAACGGGGCAAGATACCCCAACCGTAGGCCATATCGGCTACACTAAGGAACTTAAGCGACAGCGCCAATTCCACGAATGCCAAAGTCACCTTAAACGACTGCATCCATTCGCCCGATTTGGGCAACCGCTGCATCCAATGGGGAAAGAAAGCCAATAGCGCAAATGGAAGAGCCAGGGCCAAAGCAAAGCCCAGCATACCCATAGCGGGCGCCAACAGACTACGCGAGGCTGCCTCTACCAACAAGGTACCGATAATAGGTCCTGTGCAGGAAAAAGAAACTACCACCAGGGTAAAAGCCATCAGCAATATACTAACTACCCCTCCCGTCTGACGGGCGCGGCTGTCCAACCGAGTGGACCAAGAAGCAGGCAACGTAATCTCAAACAGTCCGAAGAAAGACAACGCAAACACCACCAACAGGGCAAAGAAAAATAGATTGACCCACGCATTGGTGGCCAGACTATTCAGCGCTGACGCACCAAAAAGAAGCGTAATCAGCAGGCCTAAGCCCACGTAGATAGCCACTATACTCAGTCCGTACAGCACCGCATCGCGCCTGCGGTGAGCACTCTCACGTTTGAGAAAAAACGATACCGTCATCGGGATAATCGGCCACACACAGGGTGTAAAGATGGCCAGCAGACCCCCTAATAATCCCAATAGAAACAGCAGACCCTCCCTATTCTCCTCCTTATCTCCCTTCCCTTCGAGGGAAGGGTTGGGGATGGGTCTATACACCTCGGGAGCGAGGCACTGCTCATCGTCGCAGGCAGTATAGCGAATAGCGGGCATATCGTTGGCCGCTACGGTCAAAGTATAGCCATCGGCATAATCCTCACCCACCATTGAATCGCCAATCGAGATAAGCGTCATATGCCAACCCGAATCAACCTGCGCACGCAGCACCACCGAATCGCCCTGCTGTACACTAGTCCACGTTACAGGGTTGAGTATAGCCAGTATAATCAATAAATTCACTAACACGCTTACTTCATCTCACATACATCGCTTGGCATACGCCAATCGCCACGAGGCGACAGGCTCACGCAGCACACCTTAGGCCCATCGGGCAAGCAGGAACGTTTGAACTGCTGGGTATAGAAGCGGTGCATAAATACATCGAGCCAATGCTCAATCTGCTCGCTGGTATATTGGTCCTCAAAAGCCACCGAAGCCATATAGGCTATCTTCTCACGCGAGAAACCGTAGCGCAGGAAATAGAAAATAAAGAAGTCGTGCAATTCATACGGACCCACTTTATCTTCGGTCTTTTGGGCTATCTGTCCCTGCTCGTCGGTAGGCAATAGTTCAGGCGAAACAGGTGTATCCACTATATCAAGCAGCGTGGCACGTGTGTCGTCGCTATAGAAATTGGCGGCAGCGTAGCGCACCAGATAGCGCACCAGTGTTTTGGGTATGCCTGCATTGATGCCATACATCGACATGTGGTCGCCACAATATGTGGCCCAACCCAGAGCCAGTTCACTCAAATCGCCTGTGCCCAATACCAGGCCATTGTATTGATTGGCCAAGTCCATTAAGATAAGCGTGCGCACACGTGCTTGAGCGTTCTCATAGGTGACATCGTGTATGTTCATATCGTGCTCAATGTCTTGCAGGTGTTGCGTAGTGACCTCGCGGATAGGTATCTCATGCATGGATACACCCAGCTCTTCCATCAGTCGCATAGCGTTTTGATAGGTGCGGTCGCTGGTGCCAAAGCCTGGCATCGTCACGCCCAGCACACGTTGCCGCTCATAACCCAATAGGTCGGCTGTCTGCACAGCCACTAAAAGAGCGAGCGTAGAGTCTAATCCACCCGATATACCTACCACGATGGTCTGCGCGTGTGTGTGTTCCCACCTGCGGGCTAAGCCGTTGGTTTGAATAGCAAACACGTCGCTGCAGTAGAGGTCCTCCTCGCCTTTGTCGGGCAGGAAGGGTGTGGTAGAGAAATGTCGGTGAACCGGTTCGGTACTCGCTTCACTCTCAATCGGTGCCACGTTAATGTGGCGATAGTGACCATGCTGGTCTTTGGTAAAATTGGTATTACGTTGGCGGTCTGTGCGAAGGCGCTCAATATCTATTTCGGTTATCACCATATTACTCTCGCGCAGGAAGCGGTCGCCCATTTCCAATAGGTCGCCGTTCTCGGTGATATAGGTCGAACCCGAGAACACCATGTCGGTGGTGGATTCGCCTACGCCAGAGGAGGCATACACATAGCCGCAGTGTACGCGAGCAGATTGTTGGGTCAGCATCTGACGGCGGAAGGCGTGCTTGCCTGTCACGCAGTTGCTGGACGAGAGGTTAAAAATCAGTTCTGCTCCTTGTATAGCCAGTTGAGTAGAGGGAGGCAACGGACTCCACAAGTCCTCGCACACCTCTATTCCGAAGCAGTAGTTACGGGTCAGGAACAATAAATCGATGCCAAAAGGCACATCGCCACACCATAGCTCAACCGTCGGGATACGAGGTGCGCCGCTTGACTCGCGTACGGCACGGCCCGAAGTGAACCAGCGTTTCTCGTAGAACTCACCCGTATTGGGCAGGTTAACCTTTGGCACTACGCCCACTACCTCACCGTCGGTAATCACAAAGGCGCAGTTATAGAGGTTGTTATCTACCTTCAGGGGCGCACCTACCAACACGATGATCGACTTGCCACGAGTGAACTCACACACTTGCTCTACGCCTCTTAGTGCGTTGTGCTGCAACTGCTGGGTAAAGAACAAATCAGCGCAGGTATAGCCTGTCATGGTTAGTTCAGGAAAACAGATTACCTCTACGCCCTCTTCTATGGCCTCAGAGATCTGTTGTTTCACCTCGCGCACGTTGGCTTCTACATCAGCCACGTGGCATTGTGGCACAGCGGCTGCCACGCGCACAAAACCAAAATTTGTGTTCATAATGTTCCTCATTTTGCTGCAAAGTTACACTTTTTTTGGCAAATACACAAATATTTTGCATTTTTTTACCCAAATATTTGTGTAATCCAATTTTTTATTGTAATTTTGCACTCGCTTTCCTGAAGATTTCATTTAGGCGAGCCATTTGCGACGAAGGTGCTATCGTCTAGCGGCCTAGGACAACGGCCTCTCACGCCGTAAACCCCGGTTCGATTCCGGGTAGCACTACTGAGAAAAAAAAGAACTTGCCAAACGGCAGGTTCTTTTTTTTTTCGAGTTCTCGATTAAATCGGAAACCAAATAAACACGGCAGCATCCCACAAAGCGTGGCTGATCAATACAGCCCCAAATCGCTGGGGCATCAGTTTATACAGTCCTCCCCACGCTATACCGCATACCATAGCCGCCATTATCAGCATAAAATTGAGCGAGAACAGATGCACCAGTGTATAAGCCGCCAATGTGACAAGGGCTGCCACCCAGGTGTTGCCCAGTGTGCCTTGTATATAGCGTCGCCAAAAGATTTCCTCAGCTGGACCTATCACAAAGAGCAGCAGCAACGATAGCAGCACCCTGCTCCACCCCGTTTTCATGTCATAGATCGTATCTACCTGCCCGCGAGCGAAACTAGGGAAGAGCCATTGGCTGACCTTGTCGCCCAACCAGAACACGCCCCACAGCACAACCGCTATAGCAACGCCGAGCGCGAGGTCGAGCCACAGGTCGCGCCGCCAGTATGTGGCGGGGATAGACCAGGGTTTACCCAACCACAGGCTGAGTGCTATTAGTAGCACAGCCGACACGGACATTCCCCACCAAAAAGGGATATAAGCTTTGGTCCAGGGACTGAACATCAGGGTCCACAGCACAAAAGCCAGCAAGACAGGATATAAAACGCGTTTAGGCATAAGGCATTAGAGGAACAGATGGCCGAGTATAAGGGTGATGATCAGCACCAGGCAGTTGACGAGTTGCAACTTGGCGGTGTTCTCGTCCAGGTTGTTAATAGCTTGGTCGTCGGTCAAAAAACGGTGCATCTGACGGCAGTTAGGCAACGCCAGGGCAATCGTGCCCACTTGCAGCAAGCATAGCCAGGGCATCACGCCCAGAGCCACACACAGCACCACCCATGCAGCAGGCAGCAACACCATGATATCGTATAGCACCACGCTGGCGCGTTGGCCTATCAGCATCGGCACAGTGGTGATGTTGGCACGGCGGTCTGGCACTACGTCGCGGGTATTATTGGCGTGCAGTACACCGTTGGTAATGGTAACGTAGGTCAGCACAAACCACAGCGCATCTAGTTGGGTTGCACCTGTAACGAAGAAAGAGGTACCCAGCGCAGGCAAGATGCCGTATTCCAGAAATATATCTACATCGCCCAAAGCGTGGTATTTCAGCCAAGGGTATAGCAGTGCCAGCACAGCTCCTACAGCGCCGTAGATGAGCAGTTGGGGACCAGCTACGTATGCCATCACCAGTCCATTGGCAACCGCCATAGCGGTCAGTATCCAGCCAAAGCGCCACACTTGTTGATTAGTGAGCAAGCCCGAGGTCAGGGTCACAGAGCCAAAGGTATCTGCGCGATCTACTCCCTTGCGGTAGTCGTAATAGTCCGAGAGCACGTTCTCGGCAGCGTGAAAGAGCATAATACCTGCGGTAGCCCAAACGGTGAGCCACCAGTTAACACTATAGCCCAAGGCAAAGAGGCCAGAGGCTGTTACCAGCACCGACATGGTACTGACAGGAAACGACCAAGGTCGCGTAGCAAGGAAATAGTTTTTTATCATTGTTATCGAGATTTCGAGCTATCGAACAGTCGAACTATCGTTCAGGGGCCAGCCTGTGATGGTGGCCACATAGGGAATCAGCACATGCGCAGCCTGGCGGTGTGCCAGGTAATTGGGGTGATGGTCTGCACCCAGATAGCGGCTGTCGTTGCCAAATACGGCGGGGAAGAAAGGACAGAAATAGATGTCGGTCAACCCACATTGGTTCACCACACGTTGCACATAGTCGGTCAGGGCAGGCACATCTTTTTTCACGCAGCAGATGATGGGGTGCTGGTCGCCGTAGTTGGCTTTGATCTGCAGGAGCAGACGTTGGTAGTTAGCCTGAAAATCCGCATAGGCAGGCTGCTGCCCCATCGAGAAATCGTTACCGCCCAAGAGGATGATGGTGAGTTGAGGATTGAGGATTGAAAATTGAGGATTGTAGGCAGGGCTTGGGGGGATGTCATAGGTGGTGCAGTAGCGGTCGGGCATATAGTAGCCTGCGAATTTGGAGTTGTAGTTGCGGGCGATGCCCATTCCCGAGTGGGCGACCAATGTATAGTCGGCGTTGAAATAGCGGGCGAGTATAGCGGCATAGGTCTTGGCGGACGTCTCGGTTTGGGGTGAGAAGTGGTCGGTTGGTCCGCTGTTCTCGGCGCCGTAGCCGCAGGTGTAGCTGTCGCCTATGAACTCGATGTAGCGCGATTGGAGGGGCGCAGCCTGCAGCAGTTCGCCTACCACGAGCCACTCGTGTATGGTGGTGCGTCCCTGTTCGCCCTCGGTGCGTTTATAGAGGGTGATGGTGTGCTCTTTGGCGCGTTTGGCGGAGAAGAGGGTGATGGTGGTGTCGCCTGTGGTGGTGATGATGCAGTCGGGCTCGGCGCTGATGGGGCGGTCCAGATAGAGGTTGTAGTAGTTCGTGCCTGTGTCGCTCAGTTTCACGCTCAAGTGCTTGCCATAGAAGCGCACGCGCATGTAGGTGCCTGTATAGTCAAACGATACCGAGGACGAGTCTCGGTGGACACGGCCTATATACGTAATACGGGCATCACTGGCGTGGATGCCCGTTTTTTGTGCCATAGCGGTGATAGGTGCCAGGCAGAGAGTGAGTATAAGCAGGTTGCGGAGCATTATTCAAAAGCTCCCATTTGCAACATGTTCACTTCTTTTTGAGTCAGATAGCGGTATTTGCCGCGAGCTACGTTCTTTTTGGTGAGTCCGGCAAAGGACACGCGGTCCAGTTGCATCACTTTATAGCCCACGTGCTCAAACATACGGCGCACTACGCGGTTTTGTCCGCTGTGTATTTCCAGTCCTACGTGTTTGCGGTCACCCTTGGGGAATTCCAATGCGTCGGGCACTACCAGTTCGTCGTCCAGTCTCACGCCCTCGCGCAGCAGTTCCTCATCTACTGGGTCCAGTTCGCGGTCCAGTGTAGCGGCATATACTTTCTTCTTACCAAATTTCGGATGTGTTAGTTTGGCAGCCAAATCGCCATCGTTGGTGAGCAGCAGCACACCTGTGGTGTTGCGGTCCAGTCGTCCTACGGGGTAGATACGTTCTTGGCAGGCATTGCGCACAATGTCCAGCACAGTGTGTCGCTCCTGAGGGTCGTCGGTGGTGGTGACGGTGTTCTTGGGTTTATTGAGCAGTATATAGACCTTGCGCTCGCGTCTGACGGGCTGATTGTGAAACAGGATGCGGTCGGTAGGAAGCACTTTGGCGCCCAGATTATCTACCACTTCGCCGTTTACGGTTATCACGCCAGCTTGTATAAAGTCGTCAGCCTCGCGTCTGGAGCAGATGCCTGCGTTGGCGAGGAATTTATTCAGGCGGATAGGCTTGGTAGGGTCTTCGTATTGTTGTTGATATTCAAAACGTTTTCTGGTGGAATACACCCCGTCGTTGCGTCGTGGACGTGGGCGGAAAGCGCGACGTTGTTCGCCGTCGTGGTTATTAAAGCCGTTGCCCTCGTGGTTGAAGTTGTTGTGATGGGGTTTGGGTGTATAGGTATAGGGGGCAGCGTTGGTGTTGTCCTCGTTGGGTTTTCTAAATCGTGCGCGGGGACGTCGTTGTCCGTCGCGTGCAGGAGTAAAGTTGTTGTAATGAGGTCTATAGCTAGGGTTTTGGTTCTCGTTACCGTTACCGTTTTGGTGGTCGTTCTCTTTTATATACATAGTTATATTCTTTTTAATATATATAGGCTCCAACATCTCGCTGGGGCCTATATATTGTTTTTTGCTATCTTTTAGGCTTCAGCAGCTTTTTCAATAGCTAGTTTACCACGATAATATCCGCATGCTGGGCAAACGGTGTGGTAGATGTAGTGAGCCCCGCAGTTAGGGCAGATAGCCAATGCTGGCATTTTAGCCACGTCATGTGTACGACGTTTGGCTTGTCTGGTGTGCGATTGTCTTCGCTTAGGATGTGCCATAATCTTATTATGTTTAAATGTTTAATTGTTTAATGTTTAGACGGCTTACGCCTGTTTAGTTATAGTATTTCGGGTTCTTCCTCTGTGCAGCAAAGGTGGCTTTGGAGAAGTGCATCCATTTGTGGATTGCAGCCGCCAGGTTGGTGACAGTGCACCAGTGGAAGATTTATTACTATCATTTCATACGCCAGCCACTTCAGGTCTAGTGTTTTGGCGTTTTGTTCTATGTCTATGTCCTGTTCGCTGGCGTCAATGGGTTGCGTCATAGCCTCCAGGCATCTGTCGCAGGTTATTTCTACGGAGCCTTTTACCTGCATGTCCAGGTTAAATCCGTTTTTCCCGAGTTGTAGTTGAGCGGTTGCGTGTATGTTTCCGCCCAGCAATTCGGACTTTTCCACGCTGCTTAGATATTCGCTATCTAGCTGAAAGTCAAACTCATGCAGCCCCAACTCCAGCTTCTCCAGCTCTACTATTTGTTCCCCCGTATGTTCCATAGTGCACAAAACAGGCTGCAAAGATACAACAATTTTTTGAAATATGCAAGTTTTTTGGCGATTTTTTGGCAAAATTATGCGGAAGGGAGCAGGAAGGCAGGACGATGGCGAGTGCTTAATTTTCCGATAATAATCCGTTAATCTTCCGATAATCGTCCGATAATCGTCCGATAATTTTTCGGTAATAGACTGAAAATCAACCGAAATTAATTCGGTAATCTAGGCATTAAAGAAGGGGGAGGGAGAAACGAGAAACGAGAAAGGAGAAACAAGAAAGGAGAAACAAGAAAGGAGAAATGAGAAAGGAAGGACTAAGTGGGACTAGGGTATTTGGGAGGTGAGGGCGAGATAGTGTTGGTAGGCCAAGCGGCGCTGGATGAGGGCATCGGTTTGGGTATTACGTGACTGGCTAAGCAGGGCTTGGGCAGTAAGCAGATCGGTGATAGTATTCAGTCCAGCCTGGTAGTTAAGGCAAGCCAGACGGTAGTTTTCCTGCGCCTGTTGTAGTGCGATTTGCGAAGCCTGGCACATCCACTCGGCCTCGTTCCACTGTTGATAAGCCTGTTTGGAACGTAGTTGGAGCAGTTCAGACTTGTCACTTTGTTCCAGTTGTGCTTTTTTCTCAACGAGGGCTTGGGCTTTAAGTTTATGCCCCGTTTCCCACCA
The DNA here is from genome assembly GCA_024399785.1 of Paludibacteraceae bacterium. Lineage (GTDB taxonomy): Bacteria > Bacteroidota > Bacteroidia > Bacteroidales > Paludibacteraceae > Colicola. The sequence continues at coordinate 27,115 of JAKSNM010000001.1, read as the reverse complement.
TGCAGAAACAGGTAGAGAGAGGGTAACCATCAGTGCGCCATTGCCATGTTCGTGCCCTATATCGTGCGGCAGCAGGTCGGCTTGCAGTTGACCATAGCCATAGGTAGCGCCTAGCGCGAGTTGTGGCAGAGCATCGGCCAGTGTCATCTGGTATTGCAAATGGCTGGCCTTGGTTTGCAGGGACAGTAGCTGTGCCTCAGGGGTAGAGGCGGTGGTGTCGGGAAGGAGCAAGGTGTGCTCGGTGAGGAGAAGAGAATCGGAGGTGAGTTGTAGAGATTCGGAATAGGTAAATAAAAGTTCAAAATAAGCCTAAAAAAAGTGCCACGAAATAGATTTTTAATCTATAAATAGATGTTTTTTATAGCGGCTGTGGGTGTTTACACACAAAAGACGATAAAAAAACGGCTATTTAAGGCGTGCGCCTAGTGGCACGTTTTTATGGCTTATTTTCGTGAACGCTAAACAACCCATTCGGGGGAATTGCGAAGCAAGGCGGCGTCCGAATAGGTGATTATGTTTTGTTTTTCAAATCCCAGTACATGAGTGCGGCCTTCCAGTCCTGCACATCTTTCCAACCCCGCATCATGTAGTAACACCACGCTTTTTGATACACTAGCAATTCTATTTTGTGTTCGCGTGCAAAGGCTTCCCAATCTTTCCATATAGGCGGCTCAAAAATTTTATTTTTATCAAAAACCAACGTGCGTGTGTGCGTGTTATCACCCACACTCTCTTTATTATTCTCTTTTATATTCTCTTTGGTTCTTTCTCTTAAAATCGTTGCATTTTGCACCGATGCCGTTGCATTTTGCACCGATGCTGTTGCATTTTGCACCGATGCCGTTGCATTTTGCACCAAAGAAATACCATCTGCACTCTTAATAATTAAACCTTTTTCTTCTAGTCTATCCAGCATACGAAGGGCTGTGTATTTAGTACCACAACAAGAGAAATCGGCTAATTCAGTAGCAGAGCCTGTGTAGGGTGTGTTTTTGCAAAGATAGAGCAAGGCACTATACACCATAGCCTCGCTGCCATGAAGGTGCAAGGTGGTGCAAGTGCCTATTTCTATGCGGTAAAAAGAGCCTAACATTGTTCGTTAACGTTTCGTTGGTTGTTCGTTCACTGTTCGTTATGTAAGTTCATCGGCTGTATAAAAAGTTTTCAACCTGCTCAATTGTGCAAGATGGCTTGCGGCAAACCGCTATTTTTCCACGTTTATAGTAGCGCATATAAACAGGTGCATTGTTTGATAAAAGGATTTTTAATTCAAGTGGAGTGTTGGATTTTATAATCATAATTGCTAATTGGTTAATTGAAATTTGGCAGGTATAGGTAGCCCTCGTTTGAGGTAGTAGTTGTACCATCTACGGCGGATATTCTCCTCAGGTGTGACACGTTCCAGGTTCTCGGCACGATTGTCTAGGTGGTCACCATTGATATGATCTACCTGTGTTTTGGTAAAATCAACATTTGGCAAAAAGATGTCTGTTATCTCGTGGTGGAGACAGATGCGCATTGTTTTACCACCTGCAATATATTCCACCGACTTATAAGGTACATGTGCAGCGGGGTTGTTACTTAGATGTATTTTTTGCCGTTTCCACCGACTTAGAGTCGGAACAAAAATATAACATATTATACCGCTACGGTCGTAATACATACCACAACGGTCTAGATGTCGCCTGCAATGGGCAATGCGCACATTGTCGCAATCGGGGTTGGCGGCAAAGAACTCCGCTTCCAGTTGGTAGTCACGGAGAAGGACTGGGCTAGTTGTCATCATTGGGGAAAAGTTTACTGATTGCGACTTGTGGTATTTCGTGGTGTATATTATAAAATCCCACTATATTGCTCTTGGCGGTCTTAGCTTTAAGTGCCAATTGATTAAGTATATTAGATGGACACCCACTCTCGTGTATATTCTCAAAATACCGGTAATAATACACATGGTACTTTACCAACTGCTCAATAAGATACCGCTTGTCATCAGGATTGAGTTGTGACCCATTAAGGATAACCGATACAGCCCCAAAAAGATTTAGGGCCATATCAGTGCGCTTTCGTTCCAAAGGGTTTATCATGATTTAGAAGAAATATATTTGAGACTAATCGTGGTCTTGGTTGGTTGCAGACGTGGGTGTTCGTCTAGGATAATTGCCTCTATACCTTTCTTATTCTTGGTAAGTGCTTTCTTGCGGCTTTCGAGTTCGTCTATTTGACTGATGATGTTGCACCACTGTTTGCCATGCTCGTCACCTTGGTTGTAGTTGTAATCATTGACAAACTGGATTTGGTAAATCTTGCCGTTGTGGGCGAACTGCTTACCCTCGCCTGCTAGCGGCTGACAGCCGTTGTCTTTATCCAGCGCAAAGTCGATGCCATCGTTAGATAGCTGCTTGGCTGCTTCAGCAGCTGCCTTGGCGAGTTGGCTGGCAATGGCGTAACGCTCTAGTGGAGTAAGAGAAGGAATAGAAAGAGACATAATAATTTGGTTGGTGATATCCTCTTGGGGAACAGTTAATAGATTCAAATTGATGGATTGAAATGTAAACATAGTTGTAAATTGTTTAATTGGTTAATTGATTAGACGCTGCGCTGTTTAGATAGCGTTCTAGGTCGGTGTGTTGATAATCGTAATCAACACGCTCAAAATAGTCACTACTCATCTTCTTTGCGGATTTCGGCAAGTTGTTCGGGAGTGAGTTGGTTGTAAAGCATGATGGATGTTTTTAGCCGCTCCTGTGCGCCTTGTAGATTAAGGTCGGTGTTTTCGACAATAAACTTGACGAAATTAAGACCATCAGCAGAGCCACGTTGCAGCGCATCGTCACATGCGGATTTTAAGATACCCTCTAAAGAGTAGTTGAGAGCAGAACAATTTAAGTTCTTTAGTTTGAAAATAGGTTTTAGCATAACGTTTACTTGACCCCACGAAAACGATGCAGTCTTGCGGGGGTAAACAAGAAAACACCGCCACTCAAATACTGAATGACGGTGCAAAAGTACACTTTTTTAGACCAAACATTGGACGTGGTAAAAGTCCAATCTTCTAGGATATTTTTTTATTGGGATTTTGTTGCTCCAGTTCTAAACTGGTAGCAGAAACGGCACTTGTGCCTCGTGCGAAAAATATCGTAGTAATCTACTTGTTTGATTTCGCCCTTGCACTGGGTAAGCCCCACACACGTAGAGTCGCGGTGGTAAGCATAGGCGGAAGAGCCTGTGCAGATATAGATAGGTTTACAGGAAGTCAGGGATAACGCGCTCCATAGCAGCCACAGCACGCTTGATTTGGTCAGGGTCTGTAAGTACGAATACCCCCCCCCTATGATTTTCACACGATTGTTCGCAGAATTACATATTCGTACACGATAACCATAGGAGCGTTTGGGTTCTTGCTCTTGTACGAGTTTATAGATGGAGTATTGGATGTTCTTTGTGGCGGCATCATCGGATATAGCGCAAAGTGGCAGCCATGTGTGGTTGCTAATCATTTGCTCTATGAGTTGGAAGACTTGCATAATTTTCTGGTGTGCTCTAAGCACCTTTGCTGCTCCAGTTCTAAACTGGCTGCAAAGTTACAAAGAATTTTTGGAAAAAACAAGAAAAAAAGCAGAAAAATGCACTTTTTTTGCACTTTTTTGCGTTTTACTATTGGACAGATTAATTTCAGGTGTTATATTTGCAGCGTAATTAAAAAAAACACAAAGCTATGACTAGAGGAATACGCAACAACAATCCTTTGAACATCCGCATCAGCAACAACAACTGGAAAGGCAAAGTGCTGGTGAACAACGATGGCGCATTTGAACAATTCATCTCAATGGAGTACGGCTTCCGCGCAGCACTACTGACAATAGAAACATATATATTAAAACATGGTTGTAATACAATTAGAAAAATTATTACTCGCTTTGCTCCTCCTACAGACGGCAATAATACCGAAAAATATATACAATTTGTGTGTATGGCTACCAATATGGGAGGAAACGAGACACTCAGCAATCACGACCGACGTCTCCGTGATATTGTATGGGCAATGGCTCACATCGAAAGCGGTGCAGGTGTTGAAGATTATCAGTCCTCACTCGAAAAAGCCTTTGACGCTTTCGTGCCACGAGAACAAACCGAGAAAGAGTACAAGAAAAAGTACACATAAACTATACAGTCGTAAAGTGCCACCCGACTAACAAAAGAAAGTGGCATAAAATAGGTAATGAGCAATAAGAAAAAACACTACAAATTATGGCAAAAATCAAACCAATGGCTCTCGTAGAGAGTATGAGCGGCAAAGTATGTATGCATAGCGATGTGTATTTCCGCACCAACAAGCGCAGTGGCGCAGTAAGTACGGGTAAACTTTGCAACCCATTTAGCGGTGAGCCAAGTGAGGACCAAATGGCTGTACGCAGCAATTTCAGCACCGCAGTGACGGCAGCCAAAGCCATCCTAGCGGCTAAGTCCACGGACACCGACCAAGGCAACTACACCAAGTTGCAGACCTACAAAGCCCAGTACGATGCCAACCCAAAATTCGGTGGTACGTTGTACAACTGGATTTTGAAAAAGGAAATCGAGGCGTTGAACGCTTAAGGGTTTAGACGCTTCGCTGTTTAGGGTTTAGACGGCTGACGCCTGTTTAGACAAAACTCGTAAACCTATCAACGAGGGTAAAGGAAATGATAGTGGTCTCAAGGCAACTTTCGGCGAGCGCGTAGAAAGTTTCGCCAAGAGCAGAATATTAACCCGCTAAAAAGTTTCGGTCTCTACAACCGATAAACGATTATGGCAAAACTAGTATTTGCGTACCCCATCGAAGAGGTACACGGCAAATTGAAAGGCAAATTCGGTGCGAACTGCCGCAGTGCAAAAAACGCCAAAGGCGAGCGTAAGCCCTTTAGCGTGCAATACGGCACTCGTGACTTGACCAACAAGCCACTTTCCACCGCCGAGATTACGGCCCGCTCTCGCTTCAAAACCATCCAAGCAATGGTGGCTACTCGTCGCAAAGACGTGTCGCAGCGTAGCGCAGACCAAGCAGCCTTCAAGGCCCAAAGCACCTACCCAACTCTTACCAAGTATCTGTGGGCAGTCTGCATCCAGGCTTACGATGCCGCACAAGAGGATTAATCCTCATCGGGATAGAGGGGCTGAACACCCCTCTTTCTCTCTATTATGAAACAGAACATACAACTCATATTAGCCGTAGTGATGTGTACCGCAGGTATCGTAATGATATTTATTTGCATATACATCGACCCCAAAGGCGAGGTGCATACCAGTATGCTAATCGCTTTCGGGGAGATACTGACCTTTGCTGGCAGTTTGTTCGGCATCGACTACCACTATAGATATAAGGATAATAGATAATTTGTAAATTTGTAAATTTGTAAATTGACTATATGTATTACAAGCAAGAACATTTCACAGGCAGTCGCCTATGCCCAAGCCAACGGCAACTAGCCGCCATGGAAGATTGGGTGCAAGATAAATCACCACGCAAGCAAAATCGCTTTGAGGAGTTCAAAATAAAGGTACAAAAGTTCTGGAAATTGTACCCATGGTTGATGATGTTTGTGCTAGTCGGTTGCGCACCTACCAAATATGTGGTACCGCAGGACACTATCACCAACACAAGCAGTGATCACCGCAGCATAGAACGCGATAGTGTATTTATCCGTGATAGCATTTGGGTAGATAGGTGGCACGAAGGTGACACGGTCTTTCAAAACAAAGTCATTGAGCATTGGCGCGACAGATGGCACAACAGCATAGATACCGTGATACACAATGATACAACCACTATTTACAAACCAGTAGAAGTAGCCAAAGAGGTGAGGTACATCCCGCCCTTCTACAAGTGGTGTACACTACTCTTTTGGCTGTTGGTAGTTGGCAAAATCGGGGAGATAATACTGAAAACGTGGCTTTAGCAACTTTCGAATTGCTGGAGGAAGCGGAGGTCGTTCTCGGAGAAGAGGCGAAGGTCCTTGACACGGTACTTGAGGTTGGCAATACGCTCCACACCCATGCCGAAAGCATAGCCCGAATAGACCTTACTATCTATGCCACAACTCTCCAGCACATTAGGATCTACCATACCGCAACCCAGTATCTCTACCCAACCTGTACCCTTGCAGAAAGCACAGCCCTTACCTCCACACAAATCGCACGATATATCCATCTCAGCACTGGGCTCCGTGAATGGGAAATAAGACGGACGCAAACGAATCTGCGTGTCCGCACCAAACATCTCCTTGGCAAAATACAACAGGGTCTGTCTCAAATCGGCAAACGACACATCCTTAGCCACATACAGTCCCTCAACCTGGTGGAAGAAACAGTGCGCACGCGCCGAGATAGCCTCGTTGCGGAACACACGACCCGGGCACAGAATACGCAGCGACGGTTCACCCGACTTAGCCCACGCCGTGAGCGCACGGGTCTGCACACTGGATGTGTGGGTGCGCAGCAGTATATCCGTAGGCTTTTGCACGCCCTCCTCTTTCTCTACAAAGAACGTATCCTGCATATCGCGAGCAGGGTGCTCGGGGGCAAAATTGAGCATACCAAACACATGCTGGTCGTCCTCCACCTCGGGACCATCTGCTACCGTGAATCCTATTCGTGAGAAGATATCGATGATCTGCTCTCGCACCAGCGACAAAGGATGACGCGAACCCATCGAGACTGGGTCAGGGGTGCGGGTAAGGTCGAGGCTGACGGTGGACGATGCACAATGCGCAGTTACCGCTTCGCGCAGCTCATTGATGCGGGTCTCGTAGAGCTGCTTGAGTTGGTTAAGAGGCGCACCCCATTGGGCTTTTTCCTCCTTGGGGAAGGTACGGAAAAGGTCAAACAGCTGGCTCACTTCGCCTTTTTTACTTAGGTATTTCTGACGCAAGGCCTCCAGGTCGGCAGCATTGTTGGCTTGTAAAGCCAAAGCTTGTTGACGCAGCGCATCAATCTTATCTTTTAACGATTCACTCATAATAGCATATTCAAAATCAAGGTGCAAAGATACAACAAATTTTTGGAATAGGCAAATTTTTGTTTGTTTTTTAGGCAAAATAGATGTTTATCTATTGTTATGACGATTTTCGTGGGCTATGTGTGCTTGCACATAAAAGACCAAGAAAGAGCCATAACAAAGGGCACTGCCCTGCCTAAAAAACAAACTATTTGCCTATTTTAATAAAAACATGTGTATTTTTCGGGGGAATGCGAGGGGAGGCTGTTGGCAGGGGCGTAGCAGGCAGCTTGCCGAAATCCAAAATAGCGAGCGGACAACCACGCGCAAAACCTCGATATGCGCAAAGTGGTTGTAGCTCGGTATGCGGAAGCGAAAAAAACAAACTTAGTGTCTAACTATAAATGCCACACGAAACGCGCCCGTCCCCAAAGCGCTCCCTGAGCGAACGAGACGCCCATCCACTATATGTTTCCTACGCGACTCGATCTGACGACAATGTCGCATCCGGAAATCATATAGCTGTCTGGGCTAGGCGAATGCTTCGTTCTTCGAGTTTCATTGCAGCAGCCACGATGACTGCCACCTCTGGCGGCATTGGGTGGCTGTGCATTCAACTCTCATCAGCTGCGCAAAGGAGCGCGCTATCACCGCCTAACTTAAGGGGAGGGGATAGAAGGAGGCCACCAAAGGTTAGAGGGATGTACGTACGTTTTGAGGGATTCTAAGAGGTTAGTGCCGAGATAGCAAGAAGCGAGCGAGGGGCATCGAACACCCCGAGCGAGCAAGGAACCAGGGATGGAAGGTAAAAAAACACCTATTTATAAACTAAAAATCTATTTTGTGGCTTTTAAATTTGCCTATCTCAAAATTTTTTTGTACTTTTGCGGGCTAATTTGTGTACAAGCGCGCGTATATGCGTGTAAGATGCGTATAAAGGAACTGAGACATATTATAGTGGCCGTATTGGTGTACGTGCTGGGAGTTGGCACAGCCGCAGCCCAAGAGGCGGCGGATACCGTGGCAGTGGCAGTGGCGGATACCGTGGCAGTGGCAGACACCGTGGCCGTGGCAGATACCGTGCCACCTGTGCAGCACGAGCAGATAAAAGCACCGATCAACTACAACGCCAACGACTCGATTGTGCTGATGGGCAACGGCACCGCTATCATGTACGGCAAGAGCGTAGTGACCTACCAGGACATGGAACTGGATGCCGAGCAGATACGAATGGTGCTGGACAGCAGCCTGGTGCATGCCAAAGGTATATTAGACACCATCGAGAACGAGATAATAGGTCGGCCTGTCTTCACCTCAGGCAACGAGAGCTACGAGAGCCTGGAGATGACCTATAACATGAAGACCCAAAAAGGTTTCATACGCGAGGTGACCACCCAACAGGGCGAAGGCTATGTGGTAGCCGACAAAACCAAGAAAACCAATTCGGACGTGATGATGATGAGCGGAGGCAGATACACCACCTGTTCCGACCACGACCACCCGCATTTCTACCTGAAGATGACCAAAGCCAAAGTCAAACCTGGCGACTACATCGCTACAGGTCCTGCTTATATGGTGGTGGGCGAAGTGCCTGTGCCGTTGGCTATACCGTTTGGCTTCTTCCCCTTCACCCAATCCTACTCCAGCGGTGTGATCATGCCCACAGTGGGCGACGACTACTCACGCGGACTGTACCTGCGCAACATAGGCTATTACTTCGCCATCAACGACTATGTAGATTTGGAACTGACAGGCGACATATACACCAAAGGCACTTGGGCCGTCTATGCCCGCAGTCACTACGCCAAGCGTTACCGCTTCCGTGGCAATGTGGAAATCAACTACCGCGTAGATAAAACCAGCGAACGCGGCATGCCTGACTACAGCGAAGCCAAGAACCTGAAAGTGTATTGGAGCCACCAACAAGACCCCAAAGCCAACCCCTACTCCACCTTCTCCGCCAGCGTCAACTTCTCCACCTCGGGTTACAACCGCAGCAACATCAACAGTTACTACAACGGCGAACTGAACTCAGAGAACACCAAACAGAGTTCCATCAGCTACACCCAACGCTTCCCCGACAGTCCGTGGAACCTATCGCTGAGTGCCAACATCACCCAGCGCACCAAAGACTCTACCATCACGTTGACGGCTCCCGACCTGAGTGTGAACATGTCCACTATCTACCCCTTCCGCCGCAAAGAGCGTGTGGGCAAAGAGAAATGGTACGAAAAAATCAAACTCTCCTACTCGGGCAACGCGCGCATAGCGTGCAACAACATGAAGGAAAAAGAGATACTCCACTCCGATTTCCTGCGCGACTGGCAGACTGGCATCAAACATACTATACCTATCTCCGCCAACTGGATGCTGTTTAAGTACCTGAGTCTCACCCCATCTATCACCCTGACCGACCGCATGTACTTCACCCGCACCAACCAACACTGGGACGATGAGGCACAACAACTCAGAAAAGACACCACAACGGGATTCTATAACGTGTTTGACTTTAACCTCTCGCTGGCGCTAAGCACCAAGTTATACGGCTTCTATATTCCCTCACGCAAGCTGTTCCCCAATAGCAAGGTTGATCGGTTCAGACATGTGTTCACACCCAGTCTGAGTTTCAGTTTCCGACCTGACTTCGGTAAATCGTTCTGGGGTTACTACGGCACCTATGACGAACCTGTATGGGAAAAGAACAGCCAGGGCACCGACTCAATCGATGCTATCACAGGGCGCAAAGTGCCACGAATGGATGGCGGCGTGCCGATGACGACCCACGAGACCTATTCACGCTACGAGGGAGCTATGTACGGCAACGCCTCACGCGGACTGTCCGCTACACTCAACTTCGGTGTGCAGAACAACATAGAGGTGAAAGTGCGCAACGACAAAGACACCACGGGCAATAATCCTTATAAGGTATATAGTGTGATTGATAACCTGGGCATAACAGGAGCATATAACTTCGCCGCCGACTCAATGAACTTCAGTAACTTTAACATCAACCTGCGACTGAAAATACCTTTGGTGAACTACACCCTGAATCTGAGTACGCAACTGGACCCATATATGTACGAATACGACGCGCACGGCAATCCACGCCGCACCAACAAGCAGTACTGGCACAACGGACGTTTCCCCCACTGGAGCGGAACGAACCTGAGTCTGAGCTATACCTTCACCCCACAGACCTTCCAGAAATGGTTCGGCAAGAAAAAGAACGCCGACAAAGATAACGGCAACATGGACCCTATGCAGGTGCAAAGCGACGGATCGATGACCAACGCCAAACGCAACAACGGCGACAAAGAGCGTGAGGCACAGGTGCAAGAGGGCTATGTAAAAACCGAAATACCCTGGTCGCTCACCTTGAGTTACTCGGTGCGCTATGCCGATATGCCCCACACACTGGACAACTTTATCGACAGCAAGATGCAGTACCGAATGGGCTTGACCCAGAACCTGAGTATATCGGCATCGCTGGGACTGGGCAGCGGCTGGAAAGCCAGCATGACCACCAGCTATGATATCACCAACAAACAGTGGAGCTACACCAACTTTAACGTGTCACGCGACCTGCACTGTTGGAATATGTCCGCCAGCTTTGTGCCGTTCGGACCCTATAAGAGCTATACCTTCCACATCGGCGTGAACGCGTCGATGCTGGCCGATCTGAAATACGATAAATCAAGTACAGATTCAACGAATAAAAAAGTAACATGGTGGTAGGAGACGAGGAACTCGCAGTAGTAGTTCCTCGGCGACTCCTCGCATAAAGCCCCGCCCAAGCCCAGAGGGATGTACTGTCGCTACGGAACTACAACAGCGAGTAGAGAAAGAGGGGGGAATGAGAAATGAGAAATGAGAAATAAGAAAATATATGAATATTAAGAATGGAAAAGTAGTGACCTGCACCTACGAGTTATACGTAGGAGGAGAGCAGGAGAAAGAAGAACTGATGGAAAAAGCTACGGCCAGCCATCCTCTGACCTATTGCCAAGGCGAGGGGATGATGCTGCCTAAGTTTGAGGAACAAATGCAGGGCCGCGCCCAAGGCGAGACCTTCGATTTCCGTATCGGCAAACTAGACGCCTACGGCGAATACGATGAACAAGGGCTGATGGAACTGGATAAACGCCTCTTCTACAACGGCGACGGCGAGTTTGACGAAGAGCGGGTGTTCGTAGGCAATATTATCCCCATGAACACCACGGACGGACAAATAGTGAACGCCCAAGTGTGTGAGATAACCAACGACAAAGTGACCATCGACCTCAACCACCCCCTGGCAGGTGAGGACCTGCACTTCATCGGCACCATCATCGAAGTAAGAGACGTCACCCCAGCCGAACTGGACGCTATACGTCACCCACATAAGTGCGGACACTGCAAAGGTCACTGCAACGACTGCAGCAACGACTGCGGAGGAGAACATAATAAGACATGTAACAAAGAGAACTGCAATGGCAAACATAGTTGCAATCGTGGGCAGGCCTAATGTGGGCAAGTCCACCCTGTTTAACCGACTGACTCAAACCCGCCGAGCTATCGTGATGAACGAAGCTGGCACTACACGCGACCGCCAATACGGCCACGCCGAGTGGTGCGGAAAAGAGTTCTCGGTAATAGACACTGGCGGTTGGGTAGTGAACTCAGACGACACCTTTGAATCGGAAATCAACCGCCAAGTGAACCTGGCCATCAAAGAAGCCGATGTGGTGCTGCTGGTGGTCGATGTACATGAGGGCGTAACCCAATTCGACACCGAAGTGGCTCACCTGCTGCGCCAAGCCAAAAAAGAATGTGTGCTGGCAGTGAACAAAGTCGATACCTTTGAACTGCAATACGGTGCACCCGAATTCTATAAACTGGGCCTGGGCGAACCCTATATCGTCTCCGCCGAAAACGGACTAGGCACTGGCGACTTATTGGACGAGGTGTGCTCTCGCTTCAAAAAAGACGAAGGCGGCGAGGAACTGGACGAACTGCCCCGCTTTGCCATAGTGGGACGACCCAACGCAGGCAAGTCATCTATCCTAAACGCTTTCATAGGCGAAGACCGCACCATCGTGACCGACATACCTGGTACCACACGCGACAGCATATACACCCGCTACAATAAATTCGGCAAGGACTTCTACCTGGTTGATACAGCAGGAATTCGCAAAAAAGCCAAAGTGAACGAGGACCTGGAGTACTACTCCGTAGTGCGTTCGATACGCGCGATAGAGAACTCGGATGTGTGCATCCTGATGCTGGACGCCACACGTGGCATCGAGTCGCAGGACCTGAATATATACTCGCTGATCCAAAAAAACAAAAAAGGTCTGGTAGTATGTGTGAATAAATGGGACTTGGTAGAGAGCAAAACCACCGCCGACATCAAGGGCTACGAAGAGGCGATACGAGCAAGGATGGCGCCGTTCACGGATTTTCCGATTATCTTCTGCTCGGCCCTGACCAAACAACGTATATTCAAAGTGGTGGAGACCGCACTGCATGTATATGAGAACAAGCAACGCAAAGTACCTACCGCCCAACTCAACGACCGCTTCCTGCCCCTGATAGCCAACTACCCACCCCCTGCCACCAAAGGCAAATACGTCAAAATAAAATACGTCACCCAACTGCCCAACACCCAAGTGCCCACGATAGTGTTCTTTGCCAACCTGCCACAATATGTGAAAGAGCCTTATCGCCGATTCCTGGAAAATAAACTGCGTGAGTGGTGGGACTTCTTGGGCACACCTGTGCAACTATTTATACGTGCTAAATGAAAATAGTAGGCTACACATACCACAACGGTTCGCACCACTACACCATGAAGTGCGATGCCTCGCTACTCAACCAGCGCAAGCCTTTCTTCGTGCCCGACTGGGCGCAGGATTTCAGATATATACCCTGTGTGGTGGCGCGCATCTGCCGCCTGGGCAAGTGCATCGACCAACGCTATGCAGCGCGTTATTACGACGCTGTGGCATCGGGACTGGACTTTGTGGCATACGATTTGCTGAATACCCACTATGCACAAGCTACCGCCTTTGACAATTCGCTGTGCGTAGGCGAATGGCGCACAACCACCGAAGCGGACGAGACTACCAGGCAACAAATAGCACAAGCTATACATCAAGCCAGTCAGATAGTGACCCTGAGAATGGGAGACCTGGTCTATATAGACCTTGCCCAAGAGGCACAGCCAATCCTATTGGAACAGATTATAGAAGACAACCTATTATACTGCAAAATAAAATGAGACGCACCCTAAACATATTGCTTATGCTCTGCCTGGTCATGCCACTGGGCGCAGCACACAATTATGTAGCATCGTCTGCACTCAGCAGCGGCAACATAGTGAAGATACAAGTGCCTGGCACAGGCATCTATATGATAGGTTATGAGCAACTGCAACAGATGGGGCTGAACCCCAGTCGCGTGCGCCTGCTGGGCTACGGAGGTAACCTGATTGAGCAGAACTTCACCCTGCCTCGCATAGATGATGTGCCCTCTATACCTTTTTATATGCATACAGGTGCCGACGGCGTGTTTGGCACAGGCGACTATATCCTCTTCTACGCCAACGGTCCACAAGGTTGGAACTGGGACAAGAGCAGCAAGAGCTATAAACGTACCCAGAACTGCTATGCCGACTACGGATGCTATTTCCTAAGCGACGAAGCAGGCGAACAACGTCTCTTGGCAATGAGCGACACCCTGGCAGATGACGCCCCTCTGGAAGTAGAGACCTACACCGCTCTGCAACTACACGAATTGGACCAACGTAACCTGATTGATGTGGATCGCGGCGAGGGCGGAGGCGGACGAGAATGGTACGGCGAAGTGATGACCTATAAAGCACCCAAACTGACTATACCATTCACTTTTGCCAATGTAGTGACGGACGCCAACCTGCTATGCCGCGTAGATGCAGCCGCCACGGCCAACGTACTCACATCCATGAATGTCAAAACAGCCAACGGCAATCAAACAATGACTTTCACACAGTCATCCTCAGGACAACATGTATATGCTACAACGGCTACCTGCAACCTGAAAACGCCCAGCACAGGCAACTCCATGTCCGTGACCCTACACTATCAGTGCGCCAATAATACCGATGTGGCCTATTTGAACTACATCGAGATGCAAGTGCCCTGCTCGCTCATATTACGTGGCAACTGTTTGGAAATACGCAACACCGACCACGTGGGCAGCCCCAGCCTGTCACGTTATCACCTATTAGGTGCAGACAGCAACACGCAGGTGTGGAACATGACTCACCCCGAGCAGGCTTATCAGGTGCGCACCACCTGGCAAGGCGACACCCTGTGTTGGCTGGGCAGCAACCAAGAGCCACAACTATTCCTTGCCGTGCAGGTGAACAGCACCGCCTGGTCTACCCCAGCCTCACGCGGACGGGTAGCCAACCAGAACCTGCATAAACAACTGCAAGGCGTGCAGCATGTGATTTTCACCCCCGATGCCTTCCGCCCTGCCGCCGAGAAACTGAAACAGGCGCACGAGTTATACGCTCCCTCAGAGAAATGGTGCGTAGTGAGCGACGAAGAGGTCTATAATGAGTTCTCCAGCGGCACACCCGATGCCTCAGCTATTCGGTGGATGATGAAATATATCTACGACACCGCACCCAACGAAACAGCCAAGCCAAAGAGCCTGCTGCTCCTGGGCGACGGATCGTTTGACAACCGACAAATACTAAAGAGTTCACCTAAACCCGTGGTTCTGACCTACCAGGCCATCAACTCCACCGTAGAGACTAGCGCCTATGCCACCGATGACTATTTCGGTTGGTTGGAAGACAACGACGGCATAGTCGGCACCAACCGCTGGGACGATAAATCGGCCGTGCTGCGCATCGGTGTGGGGCGCCTGCCTGCCAACACCTATGAACAAGCCGAGCAGATGGTGAATAAACTCAGTACTTATCTTAGCAACTCTGCCGCAGGTAAATGGAAACAGCAGTTATGCTTCCTGGCCGACGACGGCGACCACGGCACACACGTCACTACCGCCGATGTGGGCGCACAAGCCATCGCGTGGCAGGCTCCTTCGTTCGCCATCAACAAGATATACCTGGACGCCTATGAGCAGGAGACCAGCGCCTCGGGAGAGAGTTACCCACTGGCCTACAACACCTTCTGCAACCTGTTACAAACAGGCGTGCTATTCATGGACTATGCTGGACACGGCTCGCCCAACAATATATGCAGCGAGATGTTCCTCACCCGCAAACAGGTCGAGGAGATGAACAATACCCATCAAGGTCTTTGGGCTTTGGCTACGTGCAACTTCTCCAAATTTGACCAAACAGCAGTATCCACCGCCGAGGTAGCGGTGCTCAACCCTATTGGCGGCGCCATCGGTGTGATATCGTCCGACCGCACCGTATATGCCAGCTACAACACACCGCTGAACCAATACCTGTGCGCCAACCTCTTCTACCACACCGATGAGATGACCTATCCCTATTCGATAGGCGAAGCCCTGCGCTTGGCCAAGAACCAATTCGGCAACCGCGACATCAATAAACTGCCCTATCTGCTGCTGGGCGACCCTGCCCTGCGCTTGAGCTACCCCAGCCAGTACCAAGTCAAAGTGTCTGACATGCCAGCTACACTACATGCGCTGGACCTGGTGACAATCAACGGCTATATATCCAACGGAGACACCCTGGCGTCTGCACGCCGCGACACGGTGGATTTCAATGGCGAATTGGCCATATCCGTCTATGACAAAGAGCAAACCGTTGCCACAAGAGACAACGATGAACCTACCCCTGAGAAAAAGACCCTTATCTATTTCCAAGACTACCCGAATATACTCTTCTCGGGCAACGCAGCAGTGACCGATGGCAAGTTCACCGTCACCTTCCGCATGCCCAAAGACATACGCTACAACACAGGCGCAGGGCGCATCACCCTATATGCCAACGGTCAGGTAGATAGCGTGCCATCCGAGGCTATCGGACACAACGAGCAGTTCATGGTAGGCGGCTCGTCACCTATCGTAATAGACGACCAACAAGGCCCTGATATAGAGATGTGGCTCAACACACCCGCTTTCCATAGTGGCGACATGGTGAACAGCACCCCACATTTCTTCGCCAAACTATACGACGAAAACGGTATCAACACCGTAGGTTCGGGCATAGGACATGACCTGCAATTGATTCTGGACAACAGTCAGAAACAGACCTTTATCCTAAACAACTACTACACCGCAGAAAACAACTCCTATCAACAAGGCACCGTGAGCTATATCCTGCCCGAGTTGAGCAACGGCAACCACTCGCTCTCTTTCCGTGCATGGGACATGCTCAACAACGCCACTACCAAGAGCCTCTCGTTCACAGTGGACAACGACATGGGCCCCAATGTGCAACAGATGGTGGTATATCCCAACCCTGTGTCGCAGTTCGGCACCCTGAATATGTACCTCACCCACGACAGACCCGACGATTTGATGAGCATCGATATAGCCTTCTACGACATGATCGGTCAAAAAGTGTGGAGCACTTATCGCTCGCTGTACGGCACAACCATATCGTTTGACATGACTGAGGCTGCACTGCCTCCTGGCACGTATATTTATCAATTTACAATACAAACCGCTACACAATCGTCCAGCAAACACAGCGGAAGGATTATTGTGTACTAATCCCCATTTGATTGCCTATGACACAAATCTAAAATGAATTTTTCTTGAAAATGTAGTTTTATTATTAATAAATTTATTGGAATATGAAAAAGATTTTTTTAAGCCTTACGGCACTAGTCGCACTATCGCTCAACTCTTGGGCCTATGATGTGAACCCAATCATTACTGCTATGCCTGCCCTCACGATTGCTCCCGATGCACACGGAGCTGGTATGGGTGACATAGGTGCAGCTACCACTGCGGACATGAACTCACAGTTCTGGAACGCTGCCAAGTATCCCTTTATCGAGGACAAAGGCGGTATATCTGCCTCCTACACTCCTTGGCTGCGCAAATTGGTCAACGACATTGATTTGGCCTATTTGGCAGGTTTCTACCGTTTTGACGACAAGCAGGCTATCTCGGCTTCGTTTACCTATTTCTCAATGGGTGAGGTAAGCCTGATCACCGACGAGTTTAACGGCGCTGCACAGTCTTCGGTATATGCCACTGCCAAACCAAACGAGTGGTCGTTGGACGTAGCCTACTCCCGTAAGTTACACGAATATGTGTCTATGGCAGCTACCTTGCGTTTCATGTATTCGGATTTGAACAACGGCATCAACTACTCTGGTCAAGGTGGCGAGAGCAAAGAGATGTACCCCGCTTGGACCTTTGCAGCCGATGTATCGTTGTACTACCGTCAACCTATTGAGCTGCCGATGGGTACCAGCCACTTCGCTTTGGGTTTCATCCTGTCTAACCTGGGCGGTAAGATGAGTTACGACAAAAACGTGACCTCTAACTTTATCCCTGCCCGTATGCGTTTGGGCGTTAGCTACGAGATTCCGTTTGATAACTACAACCGATTGATGGCTTCTGTCGAGTGTGACCGTCTGCTGGTGCCCAGCACCTACTCTATGTACACCGACGACGAGGTAGATCATAAATGGAACACCAAAGACCAACAGGAATATTCCAAAGTATCTTCACCCAAAGGTTGGTTCCAAAGTTTCAACGACGCTCCTGGTGGAGCCAAAGAGGAGTTTAACGAGATGCGCTGGGGTGTAGGTTTGGAATATAGCTACAACCGTCAGTTCTTTGGCCGCGTAGGTTATAGCCACGAAGACAAAATGAAAGGTAACCGCCGTTATGTAACCCTGGGTGCTGGTTTCAAACTGTCTATCGTTCGCTTCGATGTAGCCTACTGTATCGCTACCGCAGCCTCCAACCCTCTTGACCAGACTATGCGTTTCACCCTTGGATTTGACCTGGCTGGCATCAAAGACCTAGTGAACAACAAACGATAAACTATGACCAATACACGTATTGGATTTGGATACGATGTGCATCAATTCACCCCTGACCGCCCACTGTGGTTGGGGGGAATTGAGGTACCATCTGAATTGGGGCTGCTCGGTCACTCAGATGCCGATGTGGCTATACACGCCCTGTGTGACGCCCTATTGGGTGCCGCTGCCTTGCGCGACATAGGCTATCATTTCCCTGATACCAAAGGCAATGAATACGAGGGCATCGATAGTAAGATATTGCTCGGGCGCGTGATGACTCTTTTGGCAGAGCAGCATTATCAACTGGTGAACTGCGACATCACCATAGCAGCCCAAACCCCTAAGTTGGCGCCTTATATAGAGCCGATGCAGCAATGCTTGGCTGACGTAATGCACGTGCAACTAAATCAGGTGAGCGTAAAAGCCACCACTACC
This sequence comes from Paludibacteraceae bacterium, assembly GCA_024399785.1. GTDB lineage: Bacteria > Bacteroidota > Bacteroidia > Bacteroidales > Paludibacteraceae > Colicola. The sequence goes on along the minus strand of JAKSNM010000001.1, from coordinate 8,755 downwards.
GAGCATCTGGGCTTTGTAGGAAGAAAAGAGGGAATAGCTGCGTACGCAGTATGTTTAATCGAAAAATGCTAAATCATGTTGTGTTTGGTAAACATGCTTGTACTATTAAGCGCGCTGTCTCCTACTACCGTGCATAAAGACACGCTAATACAGGGCGACACGGCCACGGTAATCACCACGATTTGTGCACCTATCTGTTCGTCCGTCGCGCGCGTGTACGCGATAGATAATAAGGTGTGGCAGTTGGTAAACACCCTGACAGGAGATAGCACTGCCGTATTTCCTGAGGCCTATTTTGAAGAACAACAACTGCGCTGGCGCGACAACACGCCTGAGCTATTGGATAACGAAGAAAAAAACGCTCTAAACAGCGAAGCGTCTAAACCTCTAAACTAATATGCCTATCTATTTAATCGGATACATGGCAGCAGGCAAAACTACCGTAGGGCGTCTGCTGGCAGAGCGACTGGGCTGGCACTTCGTGGATCTGGACGAAGCGTTTGAGGAGATACATGGTCTGAGTACGGCGGACTATATTCGCCAATATGGCATAGATGATTTTCGGATTAAGGAAAAATACGTGTTGGAAGATATTGCCGACATGTCACCCTATGAAAATGTGGTATATGCCACAGGCGGAGGTTATCCCTGTTATGAGGATAATATGGATTGTTTGAAAGAGTTAGGCACTTCCCTATATCTGCGTTGGACAGCAGAGGACCTGGTTAGTCGCCTTATGTTGACCGATTTAAGTACTCGACCCGTGCTGCAAGGGCGAAGCAAAGAAGAATTATTAGCCTTTGTGCGATCTCAATTGGCAGCCCGTGAACCTTTTTATGCCCAAGCCGACTATATAATAGACGCCCCAGGCTTTGTGCTAGAGGCAGATGAAATAATTGCAGAACAAATATGTGATAAAGTCCTAACATTGTCCTAACATTTCTAATATGTGTATAGAAGAAGTACAAAACGAAATAATCGAGGAGTTTTCCTCGTTTGACGACTGGATGGACCGCTACTCCCTGCTGATTGAGTACGGCAACGGTCTCGCTCCTTTTCCAGAACAAGATAAAACAGACAAGAACCTCATAGATGGCTGTCAGTCGAAGGTGTGGTTTACGTGCGAATATAAAGACGGGCACATCATCTATCACGGTGACAGCGATGCTATCTTGGTAAAAGGTATTGTTGCCCTACTGATACGCGTACTTTCAGGACACACACCACAAGAGATTGTAGATGCGAACCTGCATTTCATCGACGATATTCAACTGCGCGAGCATCTCTCCCCTACTCGCACCAATGGTCTAAACGCTATGCTGCAACAGATGCGCCTTTTTGCGCTCACGTATGCACAGAAAAAGTAACAGACTCACTTCGTCCCTATCTTACGAGCCAAAAAAGCCGTCAGGGCCAATGCCACGGCACTGATGCCGAACAAAAAGCCAACATCACGCACATCAACTACTCCGCGGCTGATGCTTTGGTAATGGGCTTGTATAGTGATCCAATAGAGTGCGAAGCATAGCACTACTCCCAAGACATAGCACACAATCTGGTTACGGCTCAGCGTAGCTGTCATTAAGCCCAAAGCCGTAAAAACCATGCTGATAAAACATAGTCCTATCAAACTGCCTGCGAACTGTCCCCCATCTACATTGCCCACTGGTTCGGCCAAGCGGTAAACCACCACATAGTGTATGATACAGGGCAAGATAGCCAACAGAGTGAGCAACCAGGCTGCAAAATACTTCGCCAGCACCATGCGGTAAACCTGCACTTTTTTAGCGCGAAGCAAATCCCACATACCTGACTGTTTTTCCTCGGCAAAGAGGCGCATCGTGAGTGCCGGGCACAGCAGTAGCAACAGCCACGGACTCATTTGAAACATGCCTCTCAAATCGGCATAGCCACTATCGATAATATTCCACTCGCCAGGTATAACCCACAGCATGAGGCTGACCGCTACCAAATACAAGCCTATCACGATATAAGCTATCGGGGTCGAAAAATAATATGCTAATTCTTTACGGAACATGGATAAATGTTTAGACGCTGCGCTGTTTAATGTTTAGACGCTGCGCTGTTTAATGTTTAGACGCTGCGCTGTTTAATGTTTAGACGCTGCGCTGTTTAGATTTATTTTTCCATCTCGTGTTTGTATTTGAATAAAATAGCAAACATGATGGCAACTACCAAAGCATACATCGCAAAAATGCCCCAAGTAGCAAACCAACCACCATTGACACCATCTCTCGCTACTAAATAACCTTCCGCACTCCACTCACAAAAATGTGAAACAATCATTCCAGCAATCCACGTACCTACGGATGCGCCTATACCATTAGTCATGAGCATAAATAATCCTTGTGCACTACCACGCATAGGAGCTGGTGCTTCTTTTTCCACAAACAATGCCCCACTGACATTAAAGAAATCAAAAGCCACTCCGTAAACAATACAACTGAGGAATAAGCAAATAATACCACCAACACTTTCGGTTGAACCAATGCCAAAAAGTCCAAAACGTAAAAACCACGCAACCATAGCTATCAGCATCACCTTTTTAATGCCAAATCTTTTCATAAAGAACGGAATCAACAAGATGCAACAAGCTTCACAAATTTGGCTAACAGAAATTAACATAGTCGGATTTTGAGCAAACCAACTATCAGAAACAGCAGCAAAACTATTGATGTATGAAGTCGCATATCCATTGGTAATTTGCAGGCTGACCCCCAATAACATACAAAAGATAAAGAATAATGCCATATTCTTATCCTTAAACAACACAAAAGCATCCAAGCCCAAACGCTGTGCCAAAGTCTTCTGTTCTCCTTCTTCTGCTTTATGCAACGGGCATTCTGGTAATGTAAAAGCATACACACCCAACAGCATTCCAAATGCTCCGCAAATAAGCAATTGCATATAGGTAAACTGTGCTGCTAAATCTTGACCAACCTTTACAAAGTTAACAAACCACATTGCTGCAATAAAACCTACTGTACCAAACACACGAATAGGAGGAAAATCTTTAACCGTATCCATTTCATTACGTTTCAGAATATCAAAGGCCACTGTATTAGATATCGCAATAGTCGGCATAAAGAATGCCACACTAAGGCAATAAGGTATAAAAATTGTCCAAATACTCATAGGTTGCATACCATCAACTACCGATAGTGACGCATTATAACCGACATATCCTGCTACCAACATAAAAGCCGCAGCCAATAAGTGACTAAGTCCTAGCAATCGCTGCGGTTGAATAAACTTGTCAGATACAGCACCCATGATGGCAGGCATAAAAATACTAACCACACCTTGTGCAATGTAAAACCAAGAGATATATTCTCCCCATCCTACCTTACCTAAAAATTGCCCTAGACAACACAAATACGAGCCCCACACAGCGAACTCAAGAAAGTTCATGACGATGAGTCTAAATTTTAAATTTTTCATATTCATTAAATTTTATTTATCCATCTTATTGACAATATTCTTACGCAAGATACTGAGTTTTGCACTTATTTTATCGGCAAGTGGCCGTATCGTATTCAAATCTTCCTCTTTTATATATCCAAAATCAACGGCTAAAAAAAGTTGCGCAATAGTTTCCATAAGTGACCCATATGCTATTCCATAGAATTTCAGTTGTTCTTTTTCAAAAGGGCGTCCACTGCCTTCTGCTATATTTGAAGGAATAGAAACTGCCGCTCTTTGAATTTGGGGAATTAGTCCAAATTTCTCCTCCGCAGGAAATTTTCTTGCTAATATATATATTTGGCGTGTATATTCTCTAGCATCTTGCCAAACTTCCATTTTTTCAAAACTATATGTATGCATACTCTCTATCTAAACAGCGAAGCGTCTAAACCTCTAAACAGCGAAGCGTCTAAACCTTTTAGAACTCACTTGTAAAGTGGAATTTAATATGTGGATAATCGTTTTGCGCCATGTTCAAGATATAGGCACTATCGGCCATAAAGACATCCCTGCCCTCTTTGTCAAAGGCCATATACTGTGCCTTGCGGGTTTTGAAAGTGCGTAGCTCTTCCTCATCGTCGCTCTCCACCCAGCAGGCTTTATACATCGCCATATTCTCCCAACGGCACTTGGCATTGTATTCATGCTCCAAGCGGTATTGAATCACCTCAAATTGCAGTTGTCCCACCGTGCCGATGATCTTGCGACCGTTCATTTGGCTGACGAACAACTGCGCTACGCCCTCGTCCATGAGCTGGTGAACGCCCTTGTCGAGTTGTTTTTGCTTCATCGGGTCTGCATTCTCTATGTATTTGAACATCTCTGGTGAGAAAGAGGGCAAGCCTTTGAAATGCAGGTTCTCGCCACTGGTGAGCGTATCGCCAATCTTGAAATTACCCGTATCGGGCAAGCCGACTATATCGCCTGCAAATGCCTCATCTACTGTTTCTTTCTTCTGCGCCATAAAGCATGTGGGCGCAGAGAAACGCATTTGCTGGTCTTTGCGGACATGTTTATAATAGACATTTCGCTCGAAACGACCGCTGCATATCTTAAAGAAAGCAATGCAACTGCGGTGGTTAGGGTCCATATTGGCGTGTATCTTAAAGCAGAAACCTGTGAATTTTTCTTCCAGAGGATCTACGCGTCGTTCCATCGCCTCTATGGCGCGGGGCGACGGGGCATGCTCCACAAAGAAGTCCAGCAGTTCTTGCACGCCAATCGTCTTATAGGCGCTGCCGTAGAACACGGGCGCCAGGTTGCCATCCAGATAGGCCTGCTCGTCAAACTCAGGGTAGATAGACAACAGGTCCTGCGTTTCGCTGGGTAGCGTTTGGGCCTCGTCACTATTGAGGAAATACGACTTGGTGAATTTCAGTCCTTGTCCGTCGGTCCATGTGATAGGCGTCACGCTGATACCGAGTTCTTTTTCCACATCGTCCATCAGGTCAAAGGGGTCTTTACCCTCGCGGTCCATCTTGTTCATAAAGACCATAACGGGCGTTTTGCGCATGCGGCAAACCTCCATCAGTCGGCGTGTTTGGGTCTCTACACCTTTGGCACTATCTATTACGATGATCACACTATCTACGGCTGTCAGCGTACGAAACGTGTCCTCCGCAAAGTCTTGGTGACCCGGGGTATCCAGTATATTAATGTGATAAATCGTAGAATTATCGCCTCCAGAGGCTCTCCAGTAGTCGAAGCCCATCACGGATGTCGCTACCGATATGCCACGTTGTTTTTCTATTTCCATCCAGTCGCTGGTGGCTGTTTTCTTTATCTTGTTCGATTTTACAGCCCCTGCTACGTGAATAGCGCCGCCGTATAGCAGCAGTTTCTCGGTCAGTGTTGTTTTACCAGCATCGGGGTGCGAGATTATCGCAAAGGTGCGGCGACGGTGTATTTCATCAACGAAGTTTGGCATCGAATTTCTCCTCAAAGGCTTTTTGTAAACGACTCATTATATTTTCTATTTGCTTATCTTTGAGGGTGTCCTCTTTGTCTTGCAGCACAAAGTGAAGGGCATAGCTCTTCTTGCCTTCCTCCAGGTTCTTGCCCTCATACACGTCAAATAGCGTAACGCTCTTGAGCAGTTTTTTCTCAACCTCTTTGGCCACTTTCTGTAGGTCAGCAAAGCGAACCTCTTTGTTCACCAATAGTGCAAAGTCACGCTCTACGGCGGGGAACTTAGGCAGGTCTTCTATCACAGGTTTATACTGTTTGTTGGCTTTTACCAGGGTTTCCCAATACAGATCGGCGAAATAGACAGGTGTGTCTATGTCAAACTGCTTGCATAGTGCAGGAGCCACGATAGTGATATAGCCCAAAATAGCGCCGCTAGGTTGTTTTAGCACCAGTCCGTCGCTGAAGCATTGGGCCAGGCCGCAGCAGGGTTCTCCCTCTGGCAGGATAGCAGGCTCCAACTGTATTTTGTCGATGTTCACACCAAGGCGTTTGAGCAGGTTGTTAACATAAGCATGCAGTTGATAAAAAGAGACGCTTTCGGGTTTGCCTATCACCCAGCTCTTGCTTGTCTTGTTGCCCGTGAGCCAGATGCCCAAGTGTTGCTCCTCGCTATATTGTTGTATAGGTTCTGATACCTCGGCATTGGGGGCAAAGTGATAGCAGTGACCAAACTCATATAGTTTCAAGTCACTACGTTTGCGGTTCACATTGCGTTGTATGCTCTCCAATCCGCCAAATAGCAGGGTTTGACGCATCACACCCAGGTCTTGACTAAGTGGGTTCTTTATTTTGACACAACTATTCAGCCACTCGCCTTGGTAATAAGACACTTTGGTGAGTGAGTTGTTCATTATCTCGTTAAAGCCTTGTGCACTCAGTTGCTCCGACAGTTTGACTTGCAGTGCCACTGGGTCGGGTTTGTTGCCATAGCTGAGCGTGGTGTTGAGTTTTTCGGGGAACTCTACATTGTTGTAGCCGTATATACGGAGAATATCCTCTACCACATCGCAGGGGCGTTGCACATCTACGCGGTAGGCAGGCACCGTCACTTTCCAGCCGCCTTCTACACGCGTGTGCGCCATTTCGAGGGCTGTCAGAATAGTCTCTATAGTCTCGGCACCTAGTTGTTTGCCTATCAAGTTGTTCACATATTTTTCTTGCAGATCCACCTCAAAACCTGGGAAACTGCCAGCCGCTTTGTCCACTACCTCCATAGCTATCTCGCCTCCTGCTATTTCTTGTATTAGCAGGGCGCAGCGTTGCAGCACATAGAGGGTATTATTGGGGTCGCAGCCGCGCTCGTAGCGGAAGCTGGCATCGGTGCTTAGTTGGTGACGACGCGCCGTTTTGCGGATGCAGACGGGGTCGAAATAGGCACTTTCTAGAAATATATTGTGGGTGTCGTTCGTAACACCACTATCCAGTCCACCAAACACGCCAGCTATGCACATTGGTTGCTCAGCGTTCCATATCATGAGATCGGCAGCCGACATAGTGTGTTCTATGCCGTCCAGGGTAGTGAATTTCTGCCCCTCAATGGCGTTTTTCACAATTATTTGGTTGCCTTTTATCTTGTCTGCATCAAAAGCGTGCAGGGCTTGTCCCATCTCGTGCAGCACAAAGTTGGTTGCATCTACTATGTTGTTGATGGGTCTCAGGCCAATCGTTTGCAGGGCGGTTTTGAGCCAATCGGGAGACTCTTTTACAGCTACACCTTTTATACTCACACCCGTATAGCGTGGGCAAGCCTCTGTATTCTCTACCGATACGGCTATAGGCAAGGCGTTGCTTTGCACTTTAAATGCCGACACATCGGGTTTGTGCAACTCAACCTCTGAACCTTTATACAGCGAATAGTGTGCATACAGGTCTCGTGCTACGCCATAGTGGCTGGCGCCATCGCTGCGGTTGGGGGTTATATCTACTTCTATCAGGGTGTCGTCCTCTACGTGATAATACTCGCGTGCAGGCATACCTACGGGGGTGTCGTTGGGCAGCACAATAATGCCGTCATGGCTGGTGCCTACGCCTATCTCGTCTTCGGCGCAGATCATGCCCAGGCTCTCCTCGCCACGTATCTTGCCACGTTTTATGGTGAAGCACTCGTCGCCCGAATAGAGTTTGGTGCCGATGGTGGCCACTATTACTTTTTGTCCCGCAGCCACATTGGGTGCGCCGCATACTATTTGCACAGGTTCCTCGTTGGGGGCGATGCGGGTGGTGGTGATATGCAGGTGGTCACTATTGGGGTGAGGCACACAGGTGATCACTTCCCCTACCACGAGGCCTTCTAGTCCGCCACGTATACTTTCTACTTTCTCTACTGTTCCTACCTCCAGTCCCATGCTGGTCAGGATTTTTGCTACGGTCTCGGCATCATCTTTCAGGTCAATGTACCGTTTGAGCCATTTGTACGATATATTCATTGTTCTGTAATAATTATTTCTAACTTCTTTTCCCCCACCTACTCCTCTTTTCTCAATTAGCGCGCAAAGGTACAAAAATTTTTGCACATATGCAATTTTTTTTCGTAAAATTTGCAAATATCAAAAAAAAGTAGTACTTTTGCAGCGCAAAAGAATTATTAACGAACCCCGCTCAAAAGGCGTAACTAGTATGGCAAACGACAAACAAGCACTCGTAGATGAGTTGAAAACACTGCTGGAGCAGAATGTAACCGAAGTAAAAGAACAAGTTGAAGAGCTGAAAAACAAGTTCTATCGTCAGTATCACGAAGAGCAAGCCGCCCTGAAAAAAGCCGCAGAGGAAGCAGCCGCTGCCGCAGGCGAAGTGCTGGACAATTGGCAGCCCGTATTAGACGAGGCTGAGCAGACCTTCCGTGAGATGCTTGCCTCCTACAAAGCCAAACGCGCCGAGATACAAAAAGAGCAGGAGAAAGAAATGGAGCAAAACCTGCTGCGCAAAGAGAATATCATTGCCCAAATGAAAGAGTTGGCAGAGTCGGAGACCGCCGATGTGATGGACAAGATGAAACAAGTGCGCGAACTGCAAGCCGAGTGGAAAACCATAGGTCCTGTGCCCGCACCCAAAGCACAAGAGATCTGGAAACAATATAACCAGTACCAAGAGCAGTTCTACGATTTGGTGAAGATCAATATCGAGTTGCGTGACCTGGATTTCAAAAAGAACCTGGAACTAAAGACCCTGCTCTGTGAGGCAGCCGAAAAACTGAAGGACAATGCCAATATAATAGAAGCCTCTCGCGCCCTGCAACAACTGCACGACGAGTGGGCAGAGATAGGTCCCGTAGCACGCGAGTTGCGTGAAGACCTGTGGGCCA